>CAZQZE010000331.1:0-2268 GCA_964597715.1 uncultured Halobacteriales archaeon | reverse complement strand
TCGCGCGGACGGGCGGACGGTCGACCACTACACTGTCGGGACATCTCGCAAGGGGTTCGAGGGGGTGACGGCGAGACGCGGGCGGACGGCCTGCGAGAGCGCGCCCACAAGGGCGAGTTGTAGCGGCGTACCCCACAGAGCCCGCCGGAGGTTACCGTTCGACCGTTTCCCAGGTATCCGACTCGATGTAGGCGCCAGGACCCTCGGCGACGCGCAGATGGCCGTCGGCCCGGGAGACGGTCAGTTCGCCGGCGTCGCCGTCATCGGCCACAGCAGCCTCCGTGTGCCGGTCGGGCCGCCTGTCCGGGTCGGCACCCGTCTTCGCCGGGGCGGACGGCGGGTCGGCGCTCAGCGCGTCCCGTAGCCGGGCGACCGCGGCGGAGACGCGGTCGGCGAGGCGGCCCCAGAGACCGCTGTGTTCCGGCGAGTTGGGGGCGCTCTCGGCAGGGTCGTGCCGCTCGTCGGTGCGCATATGCCTACTCCACAAACAGTTGTCAACCCACTAAACTTTTGTGTCAGTCAGTCGAGTTCGACCCGCTCGACGATGGTGTCGCTCTCCGCGTGGGTGTTGACAGCGACGATCCGAACCAGGTCTTCGAGCCCGGAGTCCTGAAGTTTGGCCTTCAGGAGGGTGTCGACCTGGTAGACGCCGGCGGCGTTTGTCATCTCGATCTCGACGAGGACCGGGACCGCCTCGTCGGCCGAGAGGGTGACGTCCTGGATGGCCTGGCTGGAGACGGTGTTGATCCCACGCCCGCCGCGCTCGTAGGGGATCCGTGACCGGCCGTGTTCCATATCCAGCGCGTCGGCAACCCTGACCACACCCGCCTCCAGCGTGAGCGGGTCCTCGTCGGTGTGGTGACAGAGGATAGCGTGGAGCACCTCGCCCTTCAGCTGGACGGTCGGCGCTGTGTCGTAGAACCCCGGCAGCAGCCGGTCGAGGATGGCGGCGGCGAGGGGGACCGAGTAGTAGGGGTGGTCGTCGCGGTGGACGACGTGACCGATGTCGTGGAGAACGGCCGCGAGGGCGACGATGACGGGTTCGTCAGACTCGTCGAGGTCGTGGTCGGCCGCACCGTTGAACGCGACGCCGCCGGCTTTGAGCAGGCTGTAGAGCGACAGTGCCCGGTTCCGGACGATCTCGATGTGTTTCTGGCCGTGGTCGTTGTACCGCTTGCGTGTGACGGGGTTGACGTTCTGAGCCTCCAGATACGCCTGGATCTCGGGGTCACTGTCGACGGCGGCCATCACCTCCTCCAGTCGCTCGTCGGGAAAGGGGTGCTCGGCATCGGGGTCATACGCCCAGGAGTCGGGCAGGCCCTCACCCGTCTCATCGGTCATACCGGACCGTGACGGTCCGGGGGCAAAAGCTCACGCCTCGCGGGCGGCCTCGAGGACCTCGTCGTACTCCGGTTCGACACCCGGGTCGTCGCTCACCCAGGTGTACGTGACTGTCCCGTCACCGTCGACGACGAACACCGCACGCTTGGCGACGTCGTGAACGCCCAGCGCCTCGAAGTCCATGGCTATGTCGTAGGCCTCGACGGCCTCCTTGTCGGCATCGCTCACGAGGTCGAACCGCAGGTCGAGCTTGTCGCGGAACTCGTTGAGCGCGAACGGGGAGTCGACGCTGACCCCGTAGACCGACGCGCCGGCGTCCTGGAACTCCGAGAGCCGGTCCTGGAAGGTGCTCATCTCGTGGCTACAGACGCCGGTGAACGCCCCGGGAAAGAAGGCGAGCACGAGCGGCGCCTCGTCCAGGTGGTCATCGAGGGCGAACTCCTCGATGTCGCCTGTGGCAAGCGGTGCGGTAAACGCGGGTGCGGTGTCACCTGTTGAGACCATACCACTCGGTTGCTCACCGGCTGGCTTTACCGTTATGACTCCGGCCTCGGCCCTGGCCCCGAGGTGTCCGGGCGCTGCTCGCAGGCTGACCGGCACACTGCAAAGGCTAAGTGTCCAGATCCACGATGTAGGTGTAATGAATGGTAACACCTTCGGCCGGCTCTTCCAGGTGACGACCTTCGGGGAGTCCCACGGGAAGGCAATGGGCTGTACGGTCTCCGGGTGTCCCGCCGGCGTCGAGTTGGACGAGACGGCGGTCCAGGCGGAGTTGGACCGGCGCAAGCCCGGCCAGTCGATGATCACCACCTCCCGCGGGGAACCCGACGAGGTGTCGATCAAGTCCGGCCTGCAGGACGGCCACACCACGGGGACGCCGCTGGGGATGGTGATCCAGAACAAGGACGCCCGCTCGGGCAAGTACGA
>CAZQZE010000330.1:0-2284 GCA_964597715.1 uncultured Halobacteriales archaeon | reverse complement strand
TGTCGGTGGAGGGTGGGTCGTAGCGAGGGTGCCGCCGGGCCATCATGTCGCTTATACTGCCGGCTGTAGATGTCTAAATCATCTCGCCGTCTCGGGGTGGCGAGTGTCGTCACGACGGGACAGCCGGCAGTATGAGCCTCCGGGCCCCGAGTACAACACACTCCATATGACAGACACAGCCCGGTCGGACGACATCGTCGTCTGGGGTGCAACCGGGTTCGCCGGGCGGCTCGTGTCCGAGCACCTCACACAACAGTGTACGCCTGACCGGGTTTCGCTGGCGCTTGGCGGCCGGAGTAACTGCCGTTCACCCCGGCTAACCACGGCCGGGGGGACGCCCGGAGGGTTGCGGACAGCCGAGTTGGGCGACCGCGCCCTCTGTCACGAGCCCACGGAGCAAGCCGAGGTCTGCGCTCGCGTACGCTTTCAGGCAGTCCGAGAGTTGTGCCGAGTCCACCGCCTCGTCCTCGGCGCCCAGATACCGCTCGACGAGCGCCGAGTAGTCACGGTCAGTCATCCGTGGGTCGGAGATATCTGAGAGCGGCGTGGTCTCGGTCGCCCAGTCCGCCCGCCAGTCTGCCGGGTCGAGTCCGGTCTCGTAGTCGTCGAGCAGGACCGAACCGGTGTCGATGCCCAGTTGCCGGGCGGCTTCGACGAGTGTGTCTGTCTCTGCCCTGACAGCGACACGGCCCGCGTCTGCGTGGAAACACCCCGCCAGCACCTGTGCTGCCCCAGTTGCGACGACATCGCCCTCGCCTGCCAGCGCGAGGCGCTGAGAGAGCAGTTCCAGCGGGCGGTGGTCGCTCCCGCGGGTCAGGAGTGTCGCCCCCGCTGCCGCCGAGAGGTCCTCGACGACGTGCTCGAGCAGGAGGTGTTCGTCCCGCGTGGCGGGTTCCTCGCGGTGGTAGACCGTCGTGTCACCTGTTCCGTCACAGCGTGCAAAACAGACGGCCCCGATTTCGAACGTCTCCGGGTCGTCGGCACGGACACTCCCCGCCCCGTTCGTCGGCCGGGGCTGGACTGTCACAGCAATGACCTGCTCGCTCGCCCCCAGTTGGACCAGCCACGGGTCGTCGAGTTCGGCCAGCGGTGGGTGTGTCCGCCTCTCCGGCGCGTCGATGCGCTCGGCGCTACTGTCCCCGGGCGGACACAGAAGCTCCGCCCCGGACGACCTCGCCCGGACGACCCCGTCGAACCGGTACCACTGACCCGTCCCTAGCTGCGGGTCGAGGGTCGACGGCTCCGGCACCGCTACCCGCAGCTTCGTCCCCTCGGTGTCGGTGCAGTGTACCGTGGATGTGGGTTCCGCCGGGCCTGCTGTGACGTAATCGACACGGAGTGGGACCGCCGAACTACGCTCCGGTGTGAGTTCTCTCGCGGCGCTCATCTTGCGCTCATCCGTCTGTCTGTACGGGCTGTACGTGTAAAAACGGTAAGCTGTCCGCGGTCGGTATCCGACACACTGAGCTTCCCTGCCGGTCGCGGCTGTGCAGGGGTCCGGCTACGAGCGGCTCCGGGGTAGCGGTGCGGGCAGAGACCCACCCGAGACACGCCGTGGGGTCTGACTGCCCCCGCCCGGACGGTATCAGGGGGGTGGCTGGCGTCTTCTCTCGGTGTTGTCCTCTCCTCGCAGATGTGCGGAGAGAGCCGGCCTCGGCACTCACGGCTCACAATCTACTCATACGCCTGTGTGCCTCCGGCCACAATTGTCTGTTGTGAGATACGAATGAGTGGCGAAGAGCCACAGCAGACCGAGCGGGAAGACGAGGCCGGCTCCACTGAGGAGTTGACGGCGAGCGAACCGGCCGAGGGGAACTGAAGACCCAGACCAGCGGCCGAAATATCCACGAGTATTTGCCTCACCAGTTGTACTACCGAGTCTCGGGTACGGATATGCACGCCAGCGGGGCGGTAAATGAAGCCCGCTATCCGAGTCGGGGGCCGGACTGGCACGGCCCACAACCCCACCGGGCGGTGCGACGAGTGGGGACCCTCTCCGCCGTGGGCACGGTCTGTGACCGTGGAACACCACGACTGAAGTCGTAGGAGGATGTCAGGCCGCGATGACCAACGTCGGGACCTCTATGACTGCGCAGCGGGCTGAAATCTCGGGGGTTCGACCCGGTCGAGACCCCGTGGCCGGCTCCGTCCGCGTTTACGACGGACGTTCCCTGTCAGATATCTCGAACGGCGAGCACCGGTTGGTCTACCCTCCCGATGACTCGACCGGCCGTTCGGCCGAGGATCCGCTCACGAAGCGACGGTTGAGATTCACCGATGATCA
>CAZQZE010000329.1:0-2289 GCA_964597715.1 uncultured Halobacteriales archaeon | reverse complement strand
AGCTGGCCGTAGTTGCGCCCGTAGACCAGCCCGTCCTGGACGACCGTCCCCGGCGCGTCGAAGTAGTTCCCGGTCGCGGGTTCGACCCACAGTCGGCCCTCACTCATCGCCGACAGCGTCTCGATCAGTGTGAGATTGTCGGTGATGAACACGTCCGCCCGCCAGTACAGCCCCGCAAAGCAGACCACACCCAGAAAGACCGCCAGCCCGACCCGGTCCCCGAAGACCAAGTCCCGAGCGCGGACGGCGCGGGCTCGCCACCGGCCGGTGTCACGCGGGGGCACGCGGAGGTCGTGTTCGGCTTCACCCTTGCCGGCCATCAGCCCGCACCGCCAGCCCCGCCGGCGTCGACCCGCGTCCCGTTCAATACGGCCTCCTCGGGGGCCACGAGCGTCCCCCGTTCCTGGCCGTCGGCCAGCACGCGGTACTGGCCGGGGTGGGCGACGCGCGTTGTGAAGGAGCCGTTGGTCACGGTCGTCTCGCGGGCGTAGGCAAAGTCCCAGCCCGGGACATCAACCTCGGTCACGAGCCTGGCCGTGGTCACGTTTGCGTCCACCTCGCCTGTGACGTTCGCACCCGGAACGGCGGCGAAGGCCCGCGTCTCGCCGGTGCGCGCGACGGCCCGGTAGTGTGCCAGCCCGGACGCCCCGTCGCCGTAGCTCGTGAGGCGGTCGTGGACCGACCCCGTCGACCAGTCGCCCCCAGGGGTGGCGACGACGAAGCCAACCCGGCCGGGCGGGGCCGACCCGGGGTCGGCGTCGAGCACCTGCGGGTACTGCTGGCGGGCGTAGCCGTAGGACCGGGACTCCCCGCTGAGGAAGTAGTTGTAGACGCGGTTGCGCCCCCACTGGCTCAGCACGTAGCTCTCGGCATCGGAGAGGTTGTGGCCGGCCGCGTAGGCGTCGATCTCGGTGGCAGTCTCGTAGGTCTCGTCGGTAACCGTCAGCTGGCCGGTCTTGATGGGCACCTGCATGAGGCCGAGCCCACAGAGCAGGAGTCCAAGCACGACCAGCGACGCAAACGCCCGGCCGTCCGGCCAGGTAAAGTCGACGAGCGCGTCCCCCGCATCGGGGCGGCGGCCACCGTCGGCCTGGACTCCCGTCACCCCCTCGCGGAAGGGTGCCGGCCGAGCCGCAAGGTCGACCCGCTCGGCGATGTGGACAAAGCCAAGCGCCGCAAACACCGCCAGCGGGACCGAGGCCTCCCCGCCAAACCGGATCGAAAAGAGGCTGAGCCCGAGCAACACCCACGCGTATGCGGCCGCGGCCGCCCAGCGTCGCTGGCCCGTCGCCAGCGCGCCGGTGGCCCACACGAGATAGACGGCACCGACGAACAACAACAGCCCATACAACAACAGCCAGCCGGCCCCCTCGCCAAACAGCGGTGCCGTCTCGACGATGTCCCGCGGCGCGACGACCCGCCGGACACCACTCGACGCCTCCGCCCAGAACTCCGGTAGCCCGGAGCGGACCCCGAGCAGCCCCGCGACGGCCACGGCGACGTACCCGCCGGCGACGGCACGCCAGGAGAGGCCGACACGACTGGCAACTGCCCCGAGGGCAACCACGACGGCCACGCCGCCGAACAACAGGGCCGGCGCGGCGGTGACCACGTCGGTATGCCAGTTGAGCGTCTCGTGGGCTCCCACGGTCAGCAGACTCGCCAGCCCGACTCCCGCGAGCAGTGGCAGGCCCCACAGCAGCGGGGCCCGCTCCAGCCGGACGTCGACGAGGACCAGCGCCGCGGCCGCCACCGCGATGGGCGCGATGAGCAACGGCGCCGCCTCCCAGGCGAGCACCTGCCCGGCGACCGCAACACCCAATCCGCCGGCAGCCAGCCAGGTTCCCACGTCGCGCCAGGCGTCGGTCCGGGCGAGCACGCTGTGCAACGCCAACAGTGCAAGCGCCAGCCAGATGAAGTCGAAGGCGTGGTGGTCGGCAAAGCCCAGGCTCGTCCGGTAGGCGTGGCCCGGCAGCGTCGCCAGCATCACCACCGCGGCCAGCCCGACCCGGCGGTCCCGCGTGACCCGGGTCGTCAAGAGATACAGCGCCCCGCCCGCGACCACCGCCGAGACGACGGGATACCAGGCCAGCACCCACCCTGCGGCGGCCGCCGAGCCCCCGAGCAGCGCGCTCGTCGCCCACAGTGTCGTCACCATCAGCGGTTCGCCCTTCGCGACCGCGCCCGGCAGTGTCGAGGGCGAGAGGTCACCACCCCCCGCAAGCAGTTGCTCCACCCAGTAGCGGTAGTAGTAGGGGTCGTTGCCCGAGAGCACCACCTGGTCGCGGA
>CAZQZE010000328.1:0-2289 GCA_964597715.1 uncultured Halobacteriales archaeon | reverse complement strand
GAGAAGGTCGTCACCCGCGAGCGCGGCGGCTACTGTTTCGAACTCAACGGGCTGTACACCGGCCTCCTCCGTGCGGTTGGGTTCGAGGCTGACCGGGTCGCCGCCTGCGTACTCGACGAGGACGGGGGTGTCGGCACGCCGGCAAACCACCACGCGAATATCGTCGACCTGGACCGGCGGTATCTCGTCGACGTGGGGCTCGCGGTCCCGCCGCTTCGCCGCCCACTGCCGCTTGACGGGGCGGTCCGGACCGACCGGGCGGACATCGACTGGCGGGTCGTCGACAGCGACCGGCCCGACGCCGCCCGCCTGGTGCAGTTCCGGCACCCCGGCGAAGCGTGGACCGACCGGTACGTCCTCCAGGAGCAGCCCCGGGAGCTCTCGTACTTCCGCGCCTCCTGTGACTACCTCTCGACCGCCCCCGAGTCGCCGTTTACCGGCGACCCGGTGGTTACCGTCGGGACCGCGGACGGCTACAAGCGACTCGACCGGGAGACGCTGACGGTCTACCGGGCCGGCGCGGAGACCGAGCGGGCGGTCACGAGCGAGGAGTGGCACGACGTGCTGACCGCGGAGTTCGGGCTGCGGGTCGAGGGCGCGGGGTGAGCAGGAGGCCGCCGGTACACCCTAAGTCACCGGGGCCCCAACGAGACACACATGCCAGAGGAGCGCGCCGAGGTGGCGGGGCCACTCGACGCCGTCCGGAAGTTCTTCGCGCTCCGGCGGGACGTGCTCGTGCTCTCGCTGGCGATGTTCGCCTTTAGCCTGGCCTTCCAGATGACCAGTCGCTTTCTCCCGCGATACCTCGAGTTGCTGGGCGCGTCGGGGTTCGTCGTCGGCCTGTTCGGGACGGCAGGGAACGTCATCTCCGCGGTCTACCCCTACCCCGGCGGCGCCATCTCCGACCGGGTCGGCTCGCGGGCGGCACTGACACTGTTTGGCCTGCTGGCGACAGCCGGCTTCGCGGTCTGGCTCGTCACCCCCTGGATTGGGACGGTCACAGTCGCCGGCCTCACGCTTGAGCCGTGGGTCTGGGTGTTCGTCGGCCTCCTGCTCGCCCAGGCCTGGAAATCCTTCGGGCTGGGGGCGACGTTCGCGGTCGTCAAACAGGCAACAGAGCCCTCCCGGCTCGCGGCCGGTTTCGCGAGCACCGAGACCGTCCGCCGGACTGCCTTCCTGCTCGGCCCGGCGCTGGCGACAGTGCTCATCGGCCTCAGCCCCGTCTTCACGACGAGCTTCCGGTACGTCCTCGGGGCCGCGGTCGTCTTCGGCGCGGCCGGAACCGTCGCCCAGCACGTGCTCTACGACGCCAGCGCGGACACGCTGGGTGACTCCTTTGCCGGCATCGGCCAGGTCCGCCGGGACCTCCGAGAGATGCCCGGCCCGCTCCGCCCGCTGCTGGTCGGTGATACCCTCGTCCGCTTCGCCAACGGGATGGTCTACGTCTTCTTCATCCTCGTCGTCACGGACCTGTACGCGGTGGGCCTGGAGACGACGCTCTCCGTCGGCGGCGTCTCCTACGCGCTCGACCTCTCGCCGGAGGCGTTTTTTGGCGTCCTGTTGAGCTTGGAGATGGCCGTTGCGCTGCTGGTGATGGCGCCCGCCGCGAAGGCAGCCGAGCGGGTCGGGCTCAAGCCGGTCGTCGCCCTTGGGTTCGCCGTCTACGCCCTCTTTCCGCTGATACTGACCGCCGCCCCTCCGACCGCGCTCGCGATGGCGCTGGTCTTTGGGTTCTCGGGGCTGCGGTTTGCCGGCCTCCCCGCCCACAAGGCGCTGATTGTCGGCCCCGCGGAGGCCGACGCGGGCGGCCGGGTGACGGGCAGCTACTACCTCCTGCGGAACACGGTCGTGGTCCCCAGCGCCGCGCTGGGCGGGTATCTCTGGGAGTTCGTGAGCCCGGAGGTCGCCTTCGGGCTCGCGGCCGCGGTCGGTCTCCTCGGCACCGGCTATTTCGTCGTCTTTGGCGAGGAGTTCGAGGCCTATCGGTGACCGTCGCGCCCGCTACGACCCCAACTCCTCCCGTAACAGCTGGTTCACCTCGCCCGGGTCGGCGCTCCCGCCGGTGGCCTGCATCACCTGCCCGACCAGGAAGTTCAGCGCCCCCTCCTCGCCGTCGTGGTAGTCGGCGACGGCGTCGGGGTTGTCGTCGATGGCCGCCTCGACGGCCTGCTCGACCTCGTCGCCGGAGGTCTTGCCCAGCCCCTCCCGGTCGACGACCGTGTCGGGGTCGTCGCCGTCGTCGAGCATCGACCGAAGTACCGTCTCGCGGGCGTTCTTGGCGGTGATCTC
>CAZQZE010000327.1:0-2289 GCA_964597715.1 uncultured Halobacteriales archaeon | reverse complement strand
GGGTCAGTCCCCAGGTCGTGACTCCCCGGGGTCGGCGACAGTCACACCGAGTGCCTCGCCGAGGTCGTACTCCCGGCCGGTGAGTACGTAGGCGACATCGTCGACGACGGTCAGGACCTCGGGAACCCGCTGGATGACCAGCCAGAGGAGCCCGACGAGGACGACCACCGACAGGCTCTGTGAGATGATCCGGTCGGCGACGATGTAGGAGACCATCACCGTATGCTCCAGGGCGAAGGCGGAACTGATCGCCCCGGGAAAGACCTGCAGCAGTTGCTCGCCCATACTGGCCGAGATGAAGGCGTTGCGGGCGATGTTGAGGACGTAGATGATCGGGAGCGTCACCGCAAGCGCCTGGAGCTTCCGGTTCAGGGGTGCGTTGACGGCCGCGACCAGCCCGGCGATGATGGCCATACTCCCGATACCCGTACACGCGATGACGATGGTGTGGGTCAGCGGCTCGCCGCCGACGTAGTAGACGAAGGTACTCTCGTAGGCGTGGGTCTTCTCGGCAATCCGGAGGCCGTCGACGTAGAGCCCGCCGGCGACCTGTGGGGTGATACCCACCGTGTTGAGGACCACCTCGGTCTGGGCGGTCACCGTCTCGATGAGTGTCTGCCGGACGACGGGGATGGCAACCAGCGGCATGTAGAACAGCCCCATCAGGCCAACGGCCCGCGAGAGGGTAAACAGCGAGTCCCGGCCGCTCGCGAGCAGGGAGGCCACGTACGCCGAGAGCGGGACACCGACGATGACGCCGATCCCCTCGACGATGCTCTTTTGCTCGACTGTGAAGTAGTAGACCATCGACAGCCAGTAGGCCGCGATCAGGACCCACGACCCGACGTAGACCCACCGGGCGTAGCCGCGGTCGTACCGCTCCAAGGCGACGCCGGCGAGGAAGACACCGACGACGAGCCAGCCCAGCGGGCCCGAGACCCCGTAGAAGGCTTCGAGCGCGCCCAGAAGCGAGTCAAGCATCCACCTGTGGTTGGTCGGAGGCGAGTATATGTCTTATGTGACGGTGTATGACAGGCCAGTGCAGGTGAACCGGCACAGATTCCGCGTCCGACAGGCGCCCGAGAGCGAGACCAGGCACGGACCCACAGGTGTTCTTGCAAGCGCCGGGCTCCTCTAGGGATTCAGTAGGTACCGTCGCCGGCGGTCACAGCAGCGTGCCGCGGCGTCGTCACAGCGTGTGGCGCTGTTGCTGGCCGGGGAGCGCGCAAAAGAAAGGCGAACGTCGAAGGACCGACCGCGGCGGTCGGTTAGTTAGTTACGACGGCGCAGCGCCAGGAGCGCGGCACCGAGCAGCGCGACGATGGCTGCGGTCACACCGAAGCCGGGTGACTCCTCACCTGGCGTTTCGGTGGGCGTGTCCGCAGGCGTCGTCTCGTCCGGCGTTGTCTCGTCCGGAGTCGTCTCGTCCGGCGTCGTCTCGTCCGGCGTGTCAGGCGCTTCGATAGTCAGCGTTGCCGTCTGACTGTCGTCGTTGCTGACAACACCGTGGGTGTAGGAGCCGGGGCCAACGCCGAGCGCGTCAGCGGCCTCGGAGATGTCGAGGCCACTGAAGGTGACCGTCGTGCTCTCGCCACCCGCAAGCGAGACTTCCTGGCTCGCGAGTGCCTGACCCTCGACCTGGAACGAGACCGTCTGGGTCGCGTTCTGGTCGCCCTCGTTGGTGATCGTCGCCGACACCTCGATGACGTCCTCGGTGGTGACCGTGACGTCAGTCGGGTTCAGCTCGGACACCGCGAAGGTGGCCGGGCTCACCTCACCGGCCTGAACCGTGGCCGTGCTGATGAAGCCTTCGTCAGGGTACGGGGCGTCCAGCGAGCTCCCGTTGAACTCGTACGCCTGGTCGTTGTCCGTGTCCTGGTGGGCCATCGCGACCAGCGTGGTCTCACCTTGGATGGTTTCTGTCAGGCTGATCGGGATGTTGGTCCGGTTGGTGTCCTCGGCAATGAAGTCGCTGTTGCCGATGACCGGCCCGGCGGCGCCACCCTGGTGGATGGCGACGAAGCCACCCTGTGACAGGTTGACTTCCGACACGACAACCGTCTGGGTGCCCTCAGCAACGACCGACTGGTCGTTGAACGTCAGGGCCTCGGTGGTCGGCGGTCCACCGACAACACCCTCGTCGGTGTCCGTACCGAGGTCCCGGTTCTCGTAGCTGACCTCGATGTCGAACTCGGTCCCCTCAACAGTGCCGTTGAAGGTGTCGCCGAAGTTAGCACTCCACGTGCCGTCAGCCTGGACGACTGCGGTCGACGTGTTGATGAACTGACT
>CAZQZE010000326.1:0-2289 GCA_964597715.1 uncultured Halobacteriales archaeon | reverse complement strand
ACGCCGAGTCGGTGTACTCCTGGACCGCCTGCTTGAACGCGTCCGGGTCGGCCTGTGGGTGCGGGAAGTCCGGCATCGTCTCGGGCCACTCGAACTCCTCCTCGCGGCGCTGTAACTCCTCGAGTGAGATGACAGCGGCAACGGCGTCCCCAAAGCCCAGTGACTCGACGAACTCCGCCTGTTCGTCCGTGTAGGCGACCACGACCACGTCGGCGTCGACCTCGCGGCCGGCCTCGACGGCCCGCAGCCCCGTCGTGTCGAGGACCCCCTCCGGGCCGGTGTCGGTGCCGTAGTAGACCAGCAACCCGTCACCGGCGTTCAGGTCGACACGGTCGAACATCTCCTCGGGGGTGCTCGTGCCCGGCTTGCCGAGGAACGTCATCCGGTAGCCCGTCGACGCCCCCCAGAAGGTGAGTGTCCCACCCTCGTCGAGCAGCTGGAAGCTGCGGGGGAACGACTGCTCGCCGGCGTGGCTCACCGCGTAGTCGGCGAGCCCGTCGTTTTGCTCGCGGAACCGCTCGACGAACGGCTCGCCGGCTGCCTTCCAGTCGTCCCACTCCTCGGAGTCTTCCGGGATCGGCCCCCAGATGTCGGCGAACTCGGCGGACGTGCGGTCGAGTGCCCCGGCACCCGCACTCTCGATGCGTTCGGCCCGCTCGTCGCTCGAACAGAGCCCGGACACCGAAAGCCCGTTGCGCAGGCCGATCCTGACGGACTCCCAGCCGGTCCCTGTCGCGCCGCCCTCGACGAACATCGACCCGTCGGGCTCGATGTCGAGGGTCGTGAACAGCGCCCGGTAGACCGTCCCCATCGCGAGGACGTACGACCCCGCCTCCTCGATGGTGGTCTCCTCGGGGATCGGATGCACCTGTGGCCCCTGTGCGACCATGAACTGCTGGTGGCTCCCGTCGGGCTCCTCGTAGCCCTGGATGGAGAACCCGGCGTACATCGGGTCCAGCCCCATCCGCGGGTTGAGCAGACCGGACTGTCCGGAGTAGACGGTGACCAGGTCACCGACCGCGACACGCCCCTCCTCGTTGACGGCTTCGCCGGCGTCGACCACCAGCGCAGCCCCGCCACTGCCGGTGATGTGCCGGTCACGGTCGTGGTTGTCGAACTGGCTGACCGGGATACCGGTGACCGCCCACACGTCGTTGAAGTTCACCTCGCTGGTGAGCATGTACAGCAACACCTCGTTCGGGCCGGGCTCCTCGACCGGGTACAGCCCCTCGACCTCCGCCTCGTCGGGGTCGCCGTGAGCCGGCTCGGCCGTCTCGGGGTCCTTCTCGACGGCAAACCCGTACTGCCACTCCGGCACCTCGTCGACCCCCGGGTAGAACGGCCTCCCGACGGGGAGGAGTTCACCGGTCTCCTCCAGTTCGTCGGCCGCCTCGACCGACGGGGCCTCCCTCGGCCGCACCGGGAGGGGTTCGGCCTGGCCGTCGAGGAACTTCTCGATGCCCGTCTTGCCGCCCTCGGGGTCGACGACAGCGGCGGCAAAGTTGTCTGCCTCGCGGTCGAGCCCGGCGGCGAGGCCGTCCTCGAAGCCGGCCCTGATAGCCTCGACCGCGCGGTCGAAGGCCCGCTCGCGGCCGACGCTCGTGTGCTCGCACTGCCGGCGGTTCCGGGCGACGTGGTCGTCCTCCAGCACCGCCTCGGGAAACTCGCCGGGGCTGTCCCAGCGTTCACGCGCCTCGAGCCGGTCTGTGCGGGCATCCTCGAGGGTGGTTTCCTCGCCTCTGACGTGTTCGCGGGCGAGTCCGGCCGCCCGCACACGGGCCGGGCTGTCGGTCGTCTCGTCGACCAGCCCCATCGCGGCGGCGTCCTCGGCGTCGATGTCCCGGCCGTTGGTGAGCGCGGTGACAGCGTCGGTCAGCCCGGCCACCCCCCGGCGGTCGTTGAGGACCCTCGGCAGCCGCTGTGTGCCGCCGTAGCCGGGAACGATGTTCAGCCGGAGTTCCGGCTGGCCAAAGGTCGCGTGTGACTCCGCGACGGTGTAGTGGGCGGCGAGTTGGAGTTCGTTGCCGCCACCCAGCGCCGCCCCGTCGACGGCCGCGACCACGGGCACCGAGAGGGTCTCGAGCTTCCGGAAGGCCTCGTGGGCCTTCCGGGCGAGGGCGCGTGCCTCGTCGCGCTCGTGAACCTCGTCGAGGAACTGCTCGATGTCGGCCCCGGCGACAAATGGTTTACCCTCGCTTCTGAGCACGACCGCACCGACCTCGTCCTGTCGGTCCAGGTGCTCGGCGACCGTGTTGAGTTCGTCGAGCGTGCGCTCGGTCAGGGCGTTCA
>CAZQZE010000325.1:0-2327 GCA_964597715.1 uncultured Halobacteriales archaeon | reverse complement strand
CTGGTCCTCGACGAGCACGAGCACGTCGAAGGGGTCCTCGTCGTCGTAGTACGACTGCGGGATGAACCCGTAGTCGCTCGGGTAGTGCACGTTCGAGTGGAGGACGCGGTCGAGGACGACGCCGGGGACGTCCTTGTCGTACTCGTACTTGTTGCGCTCGCCCTTGAGACACTCGACGACGGCGTAGATCTCTTCGGGCGGGTTCGGGCCGGTCTCGAGGTCTTCCCAGAGGTTTACCATCGTCTCGCGCTCGGTCGCCGCTCGAAAAACTACTTTCGGTCTCGGCGGGAGCACCGCTACTCTCTGACCGCTGTTGTGGACATCACCGTCCAGCGGCGGTTACACTGACCGAACCTTCATATCTATCCCGGTGGATATCTCAGAGATTTAACAAGCGTTAAATACGATTACAACTTGAATCGCAGTATGTCAGAGGCACAGACGGTTCCCGACAGCCCAGGTATCGCACGCGAACTGACCGCGTTCCAGCAGAACATCCTGACGATCCTGGCCGAGGAAGCCCGATACGGGCTGGCGATCAAGCGAGAACTCGAGACATACTACGACTCGGAGGTCAACCACGGCCGTCTCTACCCGAACCTGGACGACCTCGTGGAGATGGGGTTAGTCGAGAAAAGCGAACTCGACAAGCGGACCAACCAGTACGCGCTGACCGAGGACGGCTACCAGGCGCTTCTCGACCAGTTGTCCTGGACCTTCTCGAAGGTCGTCACCGACGAGGAGCGCGCGGCCGACCTGGAAGAACTCATCGAGACTGCCCGGTAGACGCCGTCTCGACCGCCAGCGACACCGACTCCTCGACCACCGCCTTCTCTCTGTCAGTCGGCCAGACGTTGCGCCGGTAGTACTCGGTCAGAAACTCCTCGCGCTCCTCCGCCGAGAGCTTCTCGACCGACTTTGCGTAGTGATTGTTACAGAACTCCGCGAGTGCCTCCGCGTTGGCCCCGTGGACGGGCCCGTGCTCCGCTCTGACAGCCGCCGCAACCTCGGCGTTGTGTGCCGCGACCGTCTCCCACGCAACGTCCTCACCGGGCCCGTCCAGAGGGACCTCGACCCCACGGTCGATGTCGTCGATCCGGTCGGGATGGACCGTCCCGTCCTCCACCCACTCCGTTGGATAGAGAACGAGCACGGCGCGGTCCTCCTCGCGGACCCGCCCGGTGTAGCCGTGCTCGGCAAGGAGGTCCGCACGCTCTCTGCGGTACGCGGCGGCCTCGCGCTCGTCGGCTGCCTCGCGGGCCCGCCGGGTGAGTTGCTCTGCTCTCGCTTTCGTCTCCGTTGGAACCGTGTCAGGCGTCATCGAGTGCGTCGTTTGCCAGTTGGTCCGCGCGGTCGTTTATGTCCCGCGGTACGTGCGAGATTGACCACTCGGAGAACCCTGCCAACAGCTCCCTGGCCTGCACCCGGTACTCCCGGAGGTCGGGGTCGTTAGTGTCGTACTCCCCGCGGACCTGTTTTACGACGAGTTCCGAGTCACCACGCACGACCACCTCGTCGAAGTCGTAGTCGGCGGCGACCGCCAGTGCCTGCACCAGCGCCTCGTACTCCGCCTGGTTGTTCGTGGCCCGGCCGACCTGTTCGCCGCCCTCGGCGACGATGCCGCCGTCGGTCACGACGACATACCCGACAGCCGCCGGCCCAGGGTTCCCGCGGGCGGCCCCGTCGAAGTAGACGTGTGCGCGCCCGCCGGAGGGTCGCAGGACCCCCTCCAACCGGGCGGTGTCGCCACCCTGCACGACGACCTTGTCGTCGTAGGCAACCGCAGTTGCCCCGGCGTACCGGGCGCGCCACCGCTCGTGGTCGGTGTTTCCGGACGCAATCTCGGCGCCCCCCTCCCGCAGGCGTTGCCGGGCTGTCTCCGGGTCACAGTCGATGACAGGCACACACCGATATCGGGGTGGCGTGGTAAAGCCGCTGTCGTTGTGTCCGATTCAAGCCAACGGAATCCGGGGTATACCGGCCGAGGATTTAAGTCATTCCGAAATACTACTATAAAAGAGCGATGACACGGTCCAGCCGCCAGCGGGAGCGCGAGCGCGAGTCCGAAACCGAACAGGAGGAAACAGAGGGTGTCCGCGACTGTCCGGAGTGTGGGTCGGACGACATCATCAAAAGCTCCGACCGGGGTGAACTTGTCTGTGACGACTGTGGTCTCGTCGTCGAGGAGGAGAACATCGACCCGGGGCCGGAGTGGCGAGCATTCAATCACCAGGAACGACAGAAAAAATCCAGGGTCGGCGCACCGACGACCCAGACGATGCACGACAAGGGGCTGACGACGACTATCGACTGGAAGGACAAGGACG
>CAZQZE010000324.1:0-2355 GCA_964597715.1 uncultured Halobacteriales archaeon | reverse complement strand
GTGAGCGAAGCGAACGAGGGCTGGGAAGTCGTGCGCAACGCAGTGAGCACGTCTTCCGGCGTTCAATTCGGGGAGGGCGGACTTATCCTGTGAACGATAGTGAGCAGTGACAGGCCTACGCCGACACGGTGTGAGCAGGTCAGTCGCAGTCCCGGAACGGCGAACGGGGTGAGCCGCATGCCCGGACCGTCTGACCGAGTTCAAATCGGGGAGGGCGGACTGGCTTCTGTCGAGCCAAACGGCAAGCGGGGTGGGTGTCACGGGGACCGGGTCTCGAGGCTACGGGTCGAGAGCACACGGTGAGACCGGCCACCGTCACCCGTCCCGGTCCGGGAGACAGGGGCCGCCCGTAGCTATATACAGGCCGGCCTGCACAGTAGTAGTACTCGTGAGCAAACAGATCAATCTTCCCGGGTCCGGCGAGGAGTCGACACCGGAGGCGACGTACGCCGACCGCCTCGACGACCTCGAGGGGGCGACACTCGCGTACATCGACTGGGGAAAGCCCAACGGCGAGGAGCTGTACGACTGCTTCGAGCGCCGCTTCACCGAGGAGTTCGGTATCGACGAGTTGCTGTATTACCGGAAGCCGACGCCGTCGAGCCCGGTGCCGGGCGACCTGATGACGGAGATCATGGCCGCAGAGCCTGACGGCGTCATCCTCGCGATCGCCGACTGTGGGTCGTGTAACTCCTCGGTCGTCGTCGACGCAAAGACCGTCGAGGAGAGGGGGATTCCGACCGTCCAGGTCATCACCGACAAGTTCCTCGACCTGAACACCAGGATCGCCGAGAGCCACGGCTACGGGAAGCTCCCGCTGATTACGGTCGACCACCCGACCCGGTATCTCGATAGCGAGGAGGTCGACACGCTGGCCGAGCGGATCCAGTGGAGTGTCCACACCCAACTCACCTGCGAGGAGTGTCTGCTCGGCCCCGCTGACGATGGATAACGTCCCGTCGGACCCCGAGGACCTCTTCGAGTTTCTCGACGAGAACGAACGCTCCGACGGGCTACCCGTCATCCCGCCGACCGACGAGCGCGTCGCGGATACGCTCGCCAACGTCGACCGGTCGGGCGACGAGTCACTGCTGGAGGTCCCTACCAGTTTCAACGAACTCACCGTCGAGTCGCTGGCGAGCTGTGCCGTCATGGCCGGCTGCCGCCCGGACTACTTCCCGGCCGTGCTCGCGGCCGTTGATGGCCTGGCGGAGTGGCCGAACCTCCGGGCGGTGATGGCCACCACGAGCGGCTTCTGTCCGGCCGTGATTCTCAACGGCCCGGTCAGAAACGACCTCGATGTGAACTGTGGGACCGGCCTGTTCGGCCCCGGCTACCGCGCCAACGCGACCATCGGGCGGGCGGTCAGTCTCGCGTTCATCACTGTTGGCCGTGTCTACCCCGGGACCGGGACAAAGGCGACACACGCGCACCCGGGGCGGTACACCTACTGTTTCGGCGAGTTCGAGGAGCGCAGCCCCTGGGACCCGCTGCACACCGACACGGCGGACCTCGACCCCGAGACGAGCGCTGTCACCGTCTACCCCGCCCACTCGCCACACCTCCTCGACGAGGGGATCGGCCCGGACCCGGACGACGAGGACATCCTCGAGGGGCTGGCTCACGGTGCCACCGAGTCCGCGATGGGGCCATCGACGATGCCCGGCCCGATGCTGTTCGTCCTCGGGCAGGACCACGCCGGGCGTCTGGGTCGGGACTACGAGAAACAGGAAATACAGGAGTATCTCTACACCCACTGCCGGTGGGGGGATGACAACCCGCTGTTGCGCTCACCGGCGGACGCCCTGGTCATGGTCGCCGGCGGGATCGGCAACTACTCCTCGGTGATACACTCGATGACGGCCGCCGGCAACGACCCGGCGACGGTGCCGATACCCGAGTGACCCCCGGAGAAGGTCGACGTGTCGACCCACCGGACCGGCGCCCCGGCACGAAGTAACAGCTCGGATATATGTACCCCCCGTTTTGTGAGAGCAGGTATCTATCCGCGTTCGGTCATAGATGCCGGTGACGGGCCAGAGGGCTCCGGACCGTCGGGTCGTCGCCGGGAGGGACCCGTGGTCGGCGGCCCGGGCAGTCATCTCCTGGGGCTGTGACCGAGACCGGAGCGGCGAGACCGGGCAAACCACAGGAGGGGACGGGCAAAAAATGACGTAAACTATCTGCCCGCTTTTTGTTTCCTCCGCCCCTCGGAATAGCTGTGGTCGCGATGGGTGTCCTCGACAGGGCAAAGGAAGTGTCGGGTATCTCGAACGGGGACGGGGAGCCGCCGCCGTACATCTGCCTCGCCTGTGAAACCCCGTTCGAGGTCCAACACCACAGTTGTCCTGTCTG
>CAZQZE010000323.1:0-2365 GCA_964597715.1 uncultured Halobacteriales archaeon | reverse complement strand
CCCGCGACAGCGTGGTCCGAAGCCACGTACTCTGTCCAGACTGAGCTAAGCGCCCGCCTCGCGATATGTCGGTCAAACCGTCTTTACCGCCGTCTGTGAGCGCCGCACGCTCCGCACTCAAACTTCAGCGTATCGACTGGTATAAGCACACTGGATTCACCGGGCTGCGTTTATATAGCCGCCACCGAGTGTGAGTATACTCAACCGCGGCCGGCGGTCGTGGTTCGACAGCAGAGGGTTCGGCGTGGTCAGTATGCCGGTCAGTGTTTTCTCGCATCGCTTGTGTGGCACGCGGCGACGCTACGAGTTGTCAGGCCTCATCGACCATATCCACGCGGCTGGCAGCCTCGGTGGCACGGTCCCGGGCGGAGTCGGTATCGGCGGCGGTGGCGACGGCGACGCCCATCCGTCGGCCGTCGTACGCCTCGGGTTTGCCGAACAGTCGCAGGTCGGACTCGGGCACAGAGAGGGCCTCGTCGGCCCCGGTAAACCCGGGCTGGTCGAGGGGGTCGTCGGCGACCAGCGCCGCGCTCGCGCCTGGGCGTTCGACAGTCACCTCGGGCACCGGGAGGCCGAGAACCGCACGCAGGTGGAGGTCGAACTGGCTGAGTCGCTGCGTGCCCAGCGTGACAAGCCCGGTGTCGTGGGGTCGCGGTGAGAGTTCGCTAAACACCACCGCACCGTCCCGGAGGAAAAACTCGACGCCAAAGACCCCGTGACCGCCGAGCCCGTCTGTCACCTCGCGCGCCATCCGCTGTGCGGCGGACAGCTGGTCGTCCGTGAGCCGGTGGGGTTGCCAGCTCGTCCGGTAGTCGCCGTCCTGCTGTGTGTGGCCCACAGGGGGACAGAAGGTCGTCCCGTCGTCGTGAGACACCGTCAGGAGGGTGAACTCGGAGTCGAACGCGACGAGTTCCTCGACGATGACCCGGCCGGTGTCCGAGCGCGAACCCGCCCGGGCGGTCTCCCAGGCGGCGTCGAGCTCCTCGGGGTCGTGCACGATTGACTGGCCCTTGCCAGAGGAGGACATCGTGGGTTTGACGACCACCGGCGTCCCGATGGTTGTGGCCGCCTCGCGGTATGCCTCGTGGCTGTCGGCAAAGGCGTACTCGCTGGTCGGAACGCCGACCTCCTCGGCGGCGAACTCGCGGATCCACTCGCGGTCCATCGTCAGCCGGGTCGCCCGGGCCGTCGGTACCACGTCGTAGCCCGCCTCCTCCAGTCGCTCGAGTTCGTCGGTTGCGATGGCCTCGATCTCCGGCACGATAACCGCGGGGTCCTCCTGTTCGACGACCTCCCGCACCGCGGTCGCGTCGGTCATGTCGATGGTGTGTGCCCGGTGGGCCGCCTGCATCGCCGGCGCGTGTTCGTACCGGTCAACGGCGACCGTCTCCACACCCAGCCGCTGGGCCGCGAGGACCACCTCCTTGCCGAGTTCCCCGCTCCCGAGCAACAACAGTGTTGTCGCGTTCGCCGCCCCTGGCGTCCCCAAGTGGCTCCCGTGTGTGGGTGGCATGGCTGACCATCGGGCAACAGGAACAAAAGTGACCCGGGTAGGGGCGCCCGGACTCGGGCGCCCGGGGGCCCCCTGGCACCGATAATCCAGCCGTCACCCGCGACACACAGCGAGAGGTCGGGGTGTCAGCACACTGCTCACGGCGGCTCCGCTGTCCGTCGCTGAGAGCCGGGAACTGCTACCGTGTTCGGTGGCACGTGGCCCCCAGGTCACACCCCGCGTCCTCGGTACGCCTTCGATGAGACTGGGGTTGAGAGACTCCGGGGAGGCGACCGGAGAGGCGTCACAGCGGTTCCCTGCCATCGATGATATCGAGGGCGCGCTCGGCCATCCCGGGCACACGGTCCTCCATCAGCGGGTAGGCGGGGTTGCTACTGTTGCCCTCGAGATACCGGCGGTACATCATCTCGCAGGCGCCGGCGGACTTGAAGACCCCAAAGGTGCGGTAGAACCGCTCGTTCTCGAAGGTCAGTCCGGTCTTCGCCTCGTAGCGGTCGAGCAGTTCCCGCCGGGAGAGATACCCCTCCCGGGCCTCGACCCGGTTGCTGAGGGGGTCCTCGTGCTCGGGGTCGCCGGGGTCCGTCCAGGAGATGAGCATCCACCCCAGGTCCATCGAGGGGTCCCCGCGGGTGCACATCTCCCAGTCGAAGACACCCACGAGGTCCGGGGGGGTTCCCGGGCCGACCATCACATTGTCGAGCTTGTAGTCGCCGTGGACCAGGGTGTGGGCGTAGTCCTCGGGGGCGTTGTCGGCCAGCCAGTCGGCCACCTCGTGGAGTTCGGGGACCGGGCGGTCGTCGGCGGTCACCTCGAAGGCCCACTCGAGTTGCTGGGTCCAGCGCTCGACCTGGC
>CAZQZE010000322.1:0-2398 GCA_964597715.1 uncultured Halobacteriales archaeon | reverse complement strand
CTCCCGGTGATGCTCGCGCTGTCGGCGAACTCGCCGTACTGGTGTGGGGCCGACACGGGGTTGCAGTCGGCCCGGGCGACCGTCTTCGAGACCCTCCCCAATACGGGGATGCCGACGGCGTTTGACTCCTACGAGGCCTTCGACCGACTGGAGCGGACGATGCTCGAGACGGACTCCGTCAGGGACCGTGGCGAACTGTGGTACGACATCCGGCCACACTCCGGGCTGGGGACGGTCGAGGTGCGCGCGCCGGACGGGCAGGCCGACCCCGACCGCGTGATGGCGCTGGTAGACTACACCCACGCCTTGGTGCTTGACCTGTGTGAACGCTACGAGGACGGGGAGTCCGGTCGGACCTACCGCCGGGAGTTACTCGACGAGAACAAGTGGCGGGCTATCCGTCACGGCCGGGAGACCGCGCTGCTGGACAAGGACATGACGACGACCGTCGACGTCGGCGACCTCGTCGCCCGCGAGGCCGACCGGCTGGACGTGCCCGCACTGCTCGAGTACGCCGAGGCCGAAAGCGGTGCCCAGCGTCAGCGACGGCTGCGCGAACAGGAGGGCGACGACACACTGTGTGCGGCACTCCGGCTGAACCGGGGCCGTGGCCGGGACGGCTAACCCTCGGGCACCCCGGGGACGCGCCAGCCGAGGGTTTTTGTCGGTAGCCACACTCCCCAGGGACGACTCATGTCCCAGGACGACACAGCCGACGGGGAGCAGTCGGAGGGGGTCGACGTGAACCGGGCCGACGTGCGCGACCGGGTCGGGCGCGGGGCCGACCGCGCGGCCGAGCAGTTCGACGGGGGGGTCGTCGAACTGCTCTCGTGGGTGCTCGACACTGAGACACGGGCCCGTCTCTACATCACACTCCGCCAGCGGCCGGACAGCACCAGCGAGGAGGTGGCGGACGAGACCGGCCTCTACCCCAGTACGGTTCGGGAGGCACTCGCCGCGCTCCACGAGGACGGTCTGGTTGACCGCCGCAAGCGCGAGAGCGAGGGGGCGGGCAACAACCCCTACGAGTACGCTGCGCTCGCACCGAGTGACCTCGTCAGCGAGGTGGTTGCGGATGTCCAGAGGCAGCTCAACGCGGTCGTCAACCTCGACCGGTATCTCGGCGAGGACGACGGACAGGAGGACACACCGGTGACGATCACTGTCGACCGCGGTGACGACTGACCCAGGGGTGCTCTGCCGGGTCCCCCCCACCACGGTAGAAGTCGACACAACTAACACATACGGTATCGTGACTGAGGGTATGAAGGTCGCGCTGGGTGGGACATTCGACCCGATACACGACGGCCACCGAAAGCTGTTCGCGCGTGCGTTCGAACTCGGTGATGTGACGGTAGGGCTGACCAGCGACGAACTCGCGGGTCGAACCCGCGACGAGCCCCGCCCAGTCCGCCCCTTCGGGGCCCGTCTCGCCGACCTCGAGGCGGAACTGGCGGACTTCGCCGACGAGTACGACCGCGAGTACGAGGTCCGCCAACTCGGCGAACCCACCGGGATCGCGACCGAACCGCAGTTCGACGTCCTGATCGTCTCCCCCGAAACCGAGGCCGGCGGCCACCAGATCAACGAACTCCGGCGGGGGAACGGCGACGACCCGCTGGAGGTCGAGGTTGTCGACCACGTCCGCGCCGAGGACGGTGACATTATCTCCTCGACACGGGTCGTCCGCGGCGAGATCGACGAACACGGCAACGTCACCCCTGGGCGCGACGGCCGGCCGATGGAAGCCGGTCAGGACGACTGAGGGGGGTCCGGTGGCCCGACACCGGCGCCGTTGACCCGCTACCAGTCCGGCGCGTCGAGCCCGGCAGCGTCCAGCATCCCCTTCCAGTGGCTCTGGACCGACAGCCGGGAGACACCGACCGCCTCCGCAACCTCGGACTGTGAGCGCTGGTCACCGGCGGCGAGCGTGCCGACGTAGAGTGCGGCGGCCAGTCGCGCCCGCTTCGAACGCTCGCTTTCGGGAACCGACGAGAGGAACACGTCGGCGGCACGGGTGCGGGCCTGCGAACCGAGTTCCAACCGGTCGGCGGCCGCGTCGAGGTCGGCCAGCCACTCGGCGTGTTCCCGCTCGTCGCTCGCTCTGTACATCTCGGCGATACATACGCCGGGCAGCGGTAATAAGCCCGCCGCCGGGGGCGCCGGCCAAGCGTAGCGGTTTTTTCAATGGGGAGTAGAGGGGAAAGTGTGCGCGGGTAGCCGAGCCAGGCCAAAGGCGTAGCGCTTAGGACGCTATCCCGTAGGGGTCCGCCGGTTCAAATCCGGTCCCGCGCACTGAGGAGCGAAGCGACGAAGGAGCAGGACCGGTTTGAACCCTGGAAGTCGCGCGCATCGAAGTGAGCACGTCTTCCTCCGGTTCGAATCCGGTCCCGCGCAC
>CAZQZE010000321.1:0-2400 GCA_964597715.1 uncultured Halobacteriales archaeon | reverse complement strand
ATATCCGGCCTGCAATCGACGGTGGACTGTGGAGGAGTTGTCGGATTCACTCCCGTCGTAAACGGCGGGATTCTCTCCTCGAAGACAGATAGACAGAACTGGCGGCGGTTCCCCTGACAGTTCCCCGCCAGACTCCCTCATCACGCCCCCGTGGTGTCACGCCTTCCACCCTGTTTGTCGAGTTGACGGCCACAGCGACCCCCGGCGGCACACGCCCCGCCGACCGGGGCTTCAGCGTGATTGTGGCGAGAAGAAGGCGGGCGGTTACTCTGTGACGATGGCCGCCTCCAGGTGGGCGACCGTCTCGACGTCAATCATGTCCGCCTCCGCGAGGGGTGTGTCGCCACCGGCCCCGGCTTTGTCGTCTACGTGCTAACCCGGGCCATCCCCTCCCCGGTGGGGCTCGGCGGTGCGGTACAGACCACAAGAGATACTATTCGTCGCCGGAGTCGACTGGTATGGGTAAGCCCTCCACTACCCCGTTGGCTAGTCTCGACAGACGAACTCTGCTCCGCGGGACCGGCGCCACACTCGGTGCCGGCCTCATCGCTGGGCTGGGCGGCTGTTCCGGCCTCTTCGGCGGCGATGGGGGCGGCGACTCGGTCCCGCGGGTTGCGGCCATCCCCGGGAGTGCGACCGCCGCCGTCTACGCGGACCTTTCGGCCATGCTCGGTGACGAGGAGTTCCGGGCGACGGTCGATGCCCTCCTCGCCGACTTTGGGGTCGCCCGACCCGACGCCGCCTCGGCGGTTACCCAGACGCTGGACACGGTCGAGGAACGGGTTAGACTCGACCCCCGGAAGGTCTCGGAGCTGCTTGCCGTGCTCGACCGGGAGCGGGGGTCGGTGGGGATTCTCTGGACCGACTTTGCGGACGCGACTGTCCGCGAGCGCGCCGAGGCACGCGACCCGCCGACGAGCACCTACGGCGGGCAGACGGTCTACGACTTCGAGGGCTCCGACCTCGCGGTCCTCGGGGACGGTCGGTACGCTGTCGGCACCGAGGAGGGGGTCCGGGCGGCCATCGACCGGGACAACGGCGACGTGCCGGCCGCCGACGGCGAACTCCGGACCGCCTACGAGACCGCCCGGAGCGGCTACATGCAGTTTGGCCTCGACGTCCCGGCCGACCAACTCCCCGAGCGGGACACCCCCAGAGTGACCGCGCTCCGCAGTCTCCGGTACGCCTACGGTTCGCTCGCCCCCGACGGCGACTCGCTGACGCTGTCGGTCTCCGTGCGGGCCGAGGACAGCAATAGCGCCACACAACTGCGCGACCAGGTCGAAGCCGGTCTCACCGCCGTCGAGAACGAGCTCACCGGGGCAGAGAGCCGCCCCGACCGCCGCGCGCGTGCACAGAACCGTCTTGACGTCCTCGACGCCACCGAGGTCTCCACCGACGGCCCGACGGTCACGGTCCGGAACAGCGACGGCGCGGCGGCGCTCGTCACCGCTGTCGCCGTTGGCGGCGGCTTTGCGCTCCCCCTCTCAGGGTCGGGGTCGGCAACGATGTCGTGACGGGCAGCGAGCAGGTGGCGACACGGCTCCCGTGACCTGGGGTGGCTGGTCAGTGTCGGAGCAGGGAGACTCGGTGTATCCCAACATGTTGGGCAAAGCCTGAGATAACTCCCCCCGTTGTATCCTAATATGGCTGTGACAGATAGAGAAACGCGGTCGGTAGCACAGAACCGCCTCGGGCTGGCACTCATCCTGTCGGGGGTCATCACGATACTGACACTCGGGGTTGCGTTCGGATTACTCGCACTCGGTGTTGAGTTCTTCTGGGTCGCCTTCCCCGTTGGGTTCGGCGGCGTGCTCCCCGTTGTCTTGGGACTCGTGGCGCTCGACCCGACTGCGAAATAGACTTACGTGGGCACAGGTTGACCGGCGAGCCCTCGAGTGAGAGAGAGGCTGACGCCGAGGTCGGCGCCGACCTGTCCAGTAAGTCGTCACCCTACCTGGCGGTTGTTCGTGCACGTCCTACGCACATATACTGTGTTTGCCAGTCGTTTAGGTTCCTAACAATACACCTCGATTCGTGGGTCTCCCCTCTGCTCGCTTGAACTGCCTTGCACCCGAGTGTGTCTGTGATGCCCCGAATGACTGCTACCTGATAAACGGTCGCGGGCTCTGCTTTCTGATACTGCCGGACAGAAGTACGTGAAGACCGGTGTCGTGCAGTGGCCCGAAATCCTGCAGTTTCGGCCCTCTCCGTCGGACGTGGGGTGCGAAATGTTCTGTCCGACAGTATGAATCCGGATCTCTTAGATGAGGGGTGAACCACTCACACCGCCGGCTGTACGTCTGTGACGAATCTCGCCATCTCGTGACGGCGAGTATCCTCAGGACGTTTCGGCAGTGTGAGTTGGGTCGCGAGAGAGCCGTGGCTGTCACAGGAACC
>CAZQZE010000320.1:0-2418 GCA_964597715.1 uncultured Halobacteriales archaeon | reverse complement strand
CGACGAACTGCGAGCCCACCCCGAGGAGGCCGCTGGCGACCGCCCCCTGCAGCGAATCGGGCGCCGAGAGGGCGGTCAGCCGCGAGGCCAGCGCGTGGGGTGTCCGGCCGTGGACCATCAGCGAACTCAGCATCGCGTCGACGGTCCGGGCCTGTCCGTCGGTTGGCACCTCGCCGGTCCAGAGCAGGTAGACCGACCCGCCGAAGCTCAGCTCGCCCATGACCTCGTCGGCGAGGTCCTGGTCGCGAACCGTGATCGAGGTGGTGTCGTACGTCGACAGTTCGGTGGTAAACTCCTCCGCCATACGCGGGCATGTCCCGGCGACCGGGTAAATGTCGGGGCCGGGTCGCGACCGGCGCCCGCCTGTGCGACAACTGGGTTGCCGGCTCCTTTCAAAATGCCGACAGGGCCGGCACCGGCGGCTGACCGGGGTGCGGGCCGCCACGAGGGACGAACAGGCTCGCCGGGACACTATCCTGTGACCTGCTGGTCGAAAAAAGAAGACCCGCGACAGCTTCCGCGGGCCCACCGTTCCCCGTTACTCTTACTTTACATACATTTTTATTAGCCCGCCCCTCCGCGGTTCTGTCCTGCCGCGCGACGTGGCACGATACCATGACACACGAGCACGACTGTGACTGTGGAACCGGACGGCGGGAGTTCATGAAAGGATGCGGGGCGGCGATGGCCTTTGCCCTGGCGGGGACGAGTATGCAGACGGTCGCCGCACAGACGGACTCCGGAAGGGCCATTCAGCGGCTGCTCGAAGACGCCCCGAAAGACTGGGGGCGGTGGGGCGAGGACGACGAGCTCGGCCGGCTGAACCTGCTCGGCAGCGAGGAAGCCTTCGAAGGCATGAATGCGGCGACCAAACGCGGCAAGAAGGGGATCCAGCGGTTCACCCTCCAGCTCTCGCAGACGGGCGAGGTGATCAACCCAGACCCCGACCAGCCCGGGGTGGTTCTCGGGTCCGAGGAGGGGCCGGATTTCCCGTCGACGGACACCGGTGACCCGGCGTTCCCGCCGCGGACGCCCGCCCGCCGGGACAACACGACGCCGGTCGAACCTGAACCGTCGGCCGGCGGTGTGAAGTTCGTCGACGACAAGTGGGCGACCGACTTCTTCCTGCAGGGGACGACACACCTCGACGCGCTGGGTCACGCCTGGTACGGCGACCGGATTTACAACGGTTTCTCGGCGCGCACGACCGAGACGGTCAAGAAGTTCGACACGCCGCTTGACGGAACTGCCGGCGAGGACGCTGTTCCCGGAAACGAGGGCTCGGACGACGGGGAACCGGATGGCTGTCTCGACCCGGTCGAACGGACCCGCGGCCTCTCGCGGGCCGGCATCGGGAACGTCGGCGGCGAAGGGCTCGCCGGCCGGGCGGTATTGCTGGACGTCGGCCGGCAGTTCGGCACTGAGGGGCCGAACAACGACTGGCTGCCGCTGGGTGAGGGAGTCACCTTCGAGGATCTACAGGAGACCGCCGACGCACAGGGCACCGAGATACGGGACCGGGACCTCCTGTTGATCCGGACCGGATCGATCGAGCGGACCCGCAACTCCGACGCGGAGTGGGCACCGCTGAACGAACCCGGACTGGTCTACAGCGAGGAACTGGTCGAGTGGGTCGCCGACCGGGACATCCCGTACATCGGTGCGGACACCCTCGCCGTCGAGAAAGTCGTCCAACAGACCGAGGAAGGGACTATCGTCATCCCGCTACACGGTGCGCTGCTCCGCAACCTCGGGGTCTACCTCAACGAGATTCTCGATCTGTCGGAGCTTGCGGCGGCCTGTGCCGAGGACGGGATCTACGAGTTCCTGTTCACTGCCGCGCCGCTGAACGTCGAGCGCGGCAGCGGCGCGCCGGTCAACCCGGTGGTGTTGAAGGCGAGCGGCCCTGACGAGGGCGGCGGCGGTAATACCGGTCGCGGCCGTGGGAGCGGCCGCTAACCGCCCGTCCGGCGGGCAGGCCACACAGTTAAGGCCGCCGTCGCCGACGGCCAAGGTATGAGCGAGACGGACACGAACTCGGACGACCAGCGACTCGTCGAGGGCTGGCAGGGGCGCTACTACGAGGACTTCACGGTCGGGGACATCTACAAACACCCGTACGGACGAACGGTGACGGAGACGGACAACGTCTGGTTCACCAACGTGACGATGAACCTCAACCCGATGCATTTCAACGAGCCGTACGCCGCCGAGACGGAGTTTGGCGAGCGCCTCGTTGACGGTACGTTCGTCTTCGCGCTGGCGGTAGGGATGAGTGTTATCGACGTCTCCGCGAATGCCACGGCGAACCTCGGATACGACAACGTGCGCCATCACGCCCCCGTGTTTCACGGAGATACTCTCTTCGCCGAAAGCGAGGTCATCGCCAAGCGGGACTCAGAGTCACGCGATCATGTT
>CAZQZE010000319.1:0-2445 GCA_964597715.1 uncultured Halobacteriales archaeon | reverse complement strand
CCTCGGGGTCGGCGAGGGCGGTCTGGAGGCTGTCGAGCCCGTTGACCCACTCCGCGACCAGGCCAAAGTCCAGTTCGTCGGCGAGTTCGCGGTCGAGGTCCTCGCCGTCGATGACCAGCGTGCCGGCCTGGACACAGTAGCCCAGCGCGGCTTCCATGTCCTCCTCCGCCTCGGCTTCCGCGGCGGCCTCGATGTACCCCGGGACAGCCCCCTCCTCGGCTGGCCCGCCGATGACGTACTCCTGGGCGGTGTAGAGGACACACATCAGCGAGGTCTGGACGCCGTCGATCAGCATCGCGGTCTCGTCGCTGTCGAACTCCTGCTCGGCGAGGACGACCTCCTCGATCCCCTCGAGTTCCCCGAGTGCGGTCCCCTCCTCGATCTCCTCGTTCTCGAAGTCGGTGAGGATCTTCGCGACCGCAATGGCGGTGTCGTCCTGCAGGTTCAGGAGCAACCGGGCCGAGTCCTCGTCCTCGGGGTCGAGGTCCTCCGACTCCACGCGCTGTAACCAGTTGTGCCAACGTTCGTCGGTGTAGTACTCGCCCGGGGATTCGCTCATATTCTCCGCTACGTGCCTCGGGGGTTAGGGCTTTCGGACAACCACTTTTTTCGCTATCGGGTTTCCTCGGGCCGCTTTGCGGCCCCGCGGAACCCTCAGCAAAAAACGTGGGGAAAAAAGCGCGAGCGGCGGAGCCGCTCGCGTGAACCGCGCGCTGCAGGCGCGCGGATGCTTGTGTCTGCCCGCCGCTGGTACGCCTGCCTTTCCCCGTGCTCGCGCGGCCTCGCGGCGCGCTCGGCACGCGCTCGCGGCCGCGACTTCGGTATCTCTTTTCCAACTCCCTCTCGCTTCGCGCGGGCTACTCCGCCACCTCGGCGTACAGGCGCACCAGCCCACACTCCGGACAGACCAGTGTCTCGGCACCGTATGTCTGGTTCATCCCGAGTCGCCCGAGGATACCCTCCCGGTTCTCCTCGGAGACCACCTGCAGTCCATGTCCACCGGTGCTCCGGAGCGTCATCCCCTCCATCGTCACCCCGCAGTCCGGACACCGCCGCGGCGTCTCACTCATTATCCTCGTCTCCGGTCGCGTCTGCGTCGAGCGTCTCCTCGGTGTCGACCCCGTACACACGGGCGGGCGTCTCGACGTGGGCCCGCCGGAGCGCGGTCTCGTGGCCCTCCTCGGCCAGCCACCGGGTCCGCCGGGGGACCGTCTTCGGTCCGAGCACCGCCCCCGGGCGGTCGGGGTCGTCGATGAAGTCGGTCTCCATCATGAACGGCACACCCGACTCGACGGCCGCCTCAAGCCCGTCTTTGTGAGAGATGACACTCGGAACCGGCCCCTCGACCGGCCCCCCGGAGTAGTGTTTCACCACGCGCTCCCGCGGAAGGCCGGCGTCCTCGGCCCACTCGGCCACTTCGGTGAACTCCTCGCCACCCTCGGTGTGTAACTGGACCGCCGACCCCACCTCGGCGCCGAGTTCGAAGGCGTGTCGCATCACCTCGTTCGAGGCCGCCCAGACGGCGTCCTCGACCTCGTAGTGTGGCCGCCCCGACTTCAGCGCCAGCGCCGGCCCGTCGGCGACGAACTCCGCGGCGACGTCGAGCCCGGCCTGCATCAGGTCACGGGCCCCCGCCGGGTCGTAGCCGCGGTCGACCAGCCGCGAGACGAGTGCCGGGTGAACGCCGAGCACCGGCCAGGCCCGCCCTGCCAGACGCTCGCTCGCCTCCCGGGTGACCTCGCAGGTGAGTGCAAACGCCTCCCGGAAGTCCTCGCCGTCGGTCACGTCACCGACCAGGTCCCAGGAGGGTTTGTTGAGCACGAGCAGATGAGTCCCGCCGGCGGCAGCAAAGTCCGCCGCGGCAGCCGCCCCGCGGCCGTTGACGGGGTCGAGGTGGAGGTGGTCGTCCAGTACTGGCTGGAACATGCCGCCCCGTCGGCCGCCGCCGGGCAAAAGCGGTTCGTCTCGGCGACTGCCGCGCCGACCCAGCGGGTCCACAGCCCCACCAGCCGCCGGTCTGCCCTGTTAGGCTACCGCCCGCTCACCCACTTACGCCGGCGTCAATCACGTCGAAACGGCCGTCCCGGGTAGCCCGCGGTATGACGAGCAAAGGGGGTCGAGTCGTCAGCTACCCACCCGTGAACGGTGGGCTTGCCGGTGGGACTCCCGGGTTTCCCGCCCCCGACTCGAAAGCCCCACGCCCGCTCCTCTCTGAGAGTCGGCTCTCTCAGGTGGCTTTGTGTCGGGAGTCGGAGGGGCTCGACCAGCATCCTGATTCCGGGGCTGGCTGACAGACAGCCCGTTCCACCAACTACGTCTGGGCCTGTAGAACGTGTCTGACTCTGTTTCTCGGAGTCACGTAGAGAGTACGCGCGCCCTCCCACGGCTGCGGCCGTGGGCTTTCGCGCTGGGACCGCTGTGAGCCGCCGGGGCGGAGGGTGGGAC
>CAZQZE010000318.1:0-2486 GCA_964597715.1 uncultured Halobacteriales archaeon | reverse complement strand
CCGCCGATGCCGGACCACCTGCACGGCGAACCGGCGGTCGGGCTGATCGGCTGTTATGCCGGTGACCCCGAGGCGGGGATGGAGACGGTCGCGCCACTGCGTGATATCGGTGACCCGCTGATCGACGCGAGCGACGCGATGCCGTACGAGGCACTCCACGAGGTTGGGACGCTGATGCACCCCTGGGGGCGGAAGTATATCAACCGGTCCGTGTTTGTCGACGAACTCACCGAGGAGGTGCGTGACCTGATTGTCGAGCGGACCGACGCCGCGCCGGGTGTGATGGACGGCGTCGGTATCTGGTCGATGGGCGGCGCAGTCGGGAGCGGCCCCGAGGCCGCGTTCGCCTGGCCGGAGAAGCGGTTCATGCTCGTGGTCGAGGCCGCGTGGGAGGACACGAACACGCCAGACCACATCGAGTGGGCTCAGGAAACCGAGCGACTGTTCCGCGAGGCCGGCGGCGAGGGTGCGTACGCGGGCTACGCCGGTGTCGAGGAGGCGGACTGGGAGGACTGGACGGAGAAGGTCTACGGTGACAGTTACCCGCGGCTCCGGTCGGTGAAAGCCGAGTACGACCCCGAGAACGTGTTCAGCCACAACCGCAACGTCGACCCCGCCGTCGACGGGCCGGCCGAGGACTGACGCTCTGGCCCGAACGATGGGAGCTATCACTTGCCCGGACAGTCAGAAACGGCAGTGGGGGGGGGGGGTGGCTGAGGCAGGGGTCCAACCCGTCCGCAAAGGTAGGCCGTAGCCCTTGCAACAGCATCCGTATGTCGGGGTATTAGCTACATCGAGGCTTTGCCTATCCTCGTACCCCAGCTGTCGAACGTACCGATACCTATCGGCAGGGACAGTGCCCAACCGGACCGACGCGATAGCCGGCGACGGTGTGTGACTCCGGGCGGCCGGATGACGGCGTCAGCGAGCCCCGACCGTGTCAAATGTTATATTCCCGCATGCTGTGAGTGCACCGTATGGACCCAGTCCCGGCAGACTCACTGTTTCGCCGGCCACACGACGGGAGTGTTGCGAACCTACTGACCCGGACAGTCGAGCAGTTTCCCGACCGCCTCGCGGTCCAGCACCGCGGGACGACACGCACATACGGGACGCTCGGAGACCGTGTCCGCCGCATCGCGGGCGGCCTTCACGAGTGGGGGCTGGAGCCCGGCGACCGGGTGGTCGTTCACCTGCCCAACAGTGTGGCATACTGCGAGACTATCTGGGCGTGTGTCCACGCGGGCGTCGTTGCCTCGCCCAGCAATCCACAGTACCGTCGCCGCGAACTCGAGTACCAACTCGACGACTCGGACGCCGAGGCAGTTATCACGAGTGGCGCGGGCGAGGAGTACGCCGTCCCGGTTGCCGAGGACCTGGGGCTCGAGGTGGGTAGCGCCGACCCCGAGAGCGAGCACACGACACTGGAGGACCTGTACGACCGGGGGGAGCCGACGCTGGTCGAGCGAGAGGACGAGGACATCATGCTTCAGCCGTACACGTCAGGGACAACCGGGAGGCCGAAGGGCGTCCTGCACACCCACCGGAACTACCGGGTCCAACTGGCACACAGTGTCGCCAGCTACACTGCCGGCCCGGTCCGCGGTGACACGCTCATCGTCCTCCCGATGTTCCACCTCACGGGTAACAACCAGATGCTGGCGTCGCTCGCGACGGGGCGGACGGTCCGACTCCTCCGGGCAGACCAGTGGGACCCGGAGAAGGCCCTCGACACCATCGACGAGCACGACGTACCCGCCTTTGGCGGCGTCGCAACGATGTTCGTCGACCTGCTCGAGGCGTACAAGGCCGACCCCGACAGGTGGGACCTCTCGACGTTTGTCCGCGCCGGCCAGGGCGGAACAAAGCTGCCGGAGCCGGTCCACGAGGAGTTCGAGGCGGTGTTCGACGTCAGTGTCTCGGAGGGGTACGGGCTCACCGAGACAACGGCCGCCACCCACACGGTCAGCGCGTCGACACTCGGTGACCGGGTCGGGAGCGTCGGCCAGCCGGTCGGCCACGTCCGTTCGAAGCTCGTCGACACGGAGACCGGCGCGGAGGTGGACGAGCCGGGTGAGGAGGGGGAACTGCTCGTGAAAGGGCCCCAGGTGATGGCTGGCTACTACGAGAACCCGGCGGCAAACGAGCGGGCGTTCACCGACGACGGCTGGTTTCGTACCGGCGACATCGCCGAACGCGACCGGGACAACTACTACTACATCAAGGGTCGCGAGAAGGAGATGATCCTCGTGGGCGGCTACAACGTCTATCCCGCGGAGGTCGAGCAGACCCTCTACGACCACCCCGGGGTCCACGAGGCGGCGGTCGTCGGCATTCCGGACGAACGAAAGGGCGAGACCGTCGCGGCAGCGGTCACGCTCGCCGAGGGCGCGGAGCTCACGCCCGACGGCATCCGGGACTACGTGCTCGGGGAGCTGGCGCCGTACAAACACCCACGGGTCGTCGACATCGTCGACCAACTGCCA
>CAZQZE010000317.1:0-2488 GCA_964597715.1 uncultured Halobacteriales archaeon | reverse complement strand
ACTTCTGTCCGGCAGTATGAGTCCGGCGTCGCGAACAGGCACACGGACAGGCACCGCGGCAGGGCCGACAGGTAGGCGCCTGTCCTGTGCGGTCACCGTTTCTCGGCCGGAACCCCGGCCATGACACACCATACAGTCGAGTTAGGTGTGTCTGTGAGTATCACTAGCTATGAGATGCTCCAACTGCGTGTCCGTCCCGAGTGAGGAGGCCTACGTCTTTATCGAGGACAAGGAGTCAGAGATCAGCCGGGAACTCACGCTCCCGCTGTGCGAGGAGTGTTTCCGGTCGTTCGGGGAGACAGTCGGTGTCACCGTCTCACGCACCGAAAACGTCGACCAGCAACGGGGCCGCTGAGACCGGCGGTGGTCTAAGACCGGTCACGGACTCCGCCGCGTGGCCCTCTCGAAAGGGGTCCCACTGTGTACAGTGTGTCCCCGCTCCGAACAGCCGGCATCGGTGTTAGCGCTCCGGTTGCGCCTGCCGAGCGCCCCGGTTCGTGGCTGTCTGTGAGTGTGGCGTGGCCGGAGCGTCGCCGGCGCTGTCGGGTTGAGACGGGGCGACACGGCTCCGGTACTGTTCGGGGCTCGTATACCGAGTATTATGGTCCTTTGCCGGCACCTGCCGACCTCGGCGGGCAATCGCCGGTAGACCGGCACAACAGGTACTATTAGCCGTCCCCGAGCCGGAGCCTCACGAGGACAGGGAGGTGGTCGGAGGGGTACCGGCCGTTACCCCGGACCCGGTCACAGACCCGGTAGCGGTCGACGGACAGCCCGTCGGTGACAAAGACGTGGTCCAACTCGCGGCCCGGGTCCGGCGAGGCAAAGTCGGTGACCGTCGTCTCCGGGCCCTCGACGGTCGCTGCGCGGGCACGGGCATCGGTCAGTGGACGGTCGTAGTCGTCACTGTCGTTCGTCAGGACGGTGTAGGGCTGGCTCCCCGGCCGGGCGTTGAAGTCACCGAGGACAACCGCCTCGCAGCCGAGCCCGTCAACCCGCTCCCGGAGCAGGCGGGCACTCTCGGTCCGGGCGGTCGGCCCCTGGTGGTCGAAGTGGGTGTTGAGTACCGCAAACTCGCGGCCGGTCGCCGTGTCGCGGAGACGCAACTGGGTGACGACCCGGGCGTACGAGGCGTCCCAGCCGACGCTACCGGCGACGGAGGGGGTTTCCGAGAGCCACACCGTCTCCACGCTCTGTGGCGAGAACCGGCCGGTGACGCCGACCGGGTTGTGTTCGCCCGACCCCGGGTCGTCGGCGACACCGGCCCACTCGTAGTCCGGCAGCCGTCGCTCGACATCCGCGTGCTGGTCGCCGGTGCTCTCCTGCAGGCCGAGCACGTCCGGGCCGAGCGCCTCGAGCAGGTCGAACACCGCGTCCCGCCGTCGTGGCCAGGCGTCTTTCCCCTCGTCGAGCACCGCGTGACGGATATTGTAGGACACGGCGACGAAACCCGACATTACCCGTCTATCGACCCGGACAGGATTGAATCTTGAGGTCTACGGAGGACAGCCGGACTAGTGGCCCCGCCACCGCGCCGAGGGTGGTGGGATCGGCTCCGGCGGCCGGATGAGTGCGTGTCAGACCCGCTCGATGACCGTGGCGACCCCCTGACCGAAGCCGATACACATCGCCGAGAGGCCGTAGTCGAGGTTGTCCCGCTGGAGCTGGTAGGCCAGCTTGGTCAGCAGGGCGGCGCCGGTCGCACCCAGCGGGTGACCGTGGGCGATGGCGCCGCCGTCGACGTTCGTCCGCTCCCAGGAGGCACCGGTCTCCTCGAGCCACGCGGCGACGACGGACGCAAAGGCCTCGTTGACCTCGAAGCGGTCGATGTCGTCGACGCTCATGTCTGTCTGTTCGAGGACGTTCTGTGTCGCAGGGATAGGGCCCTTGAGCATCGTGACCGGGTCGACACCGACGACCTCCGTGGCGACGACCCGGGCCATCGGGTCCCAGCCGTGTTCCTCGGCGGTCTCCTCACTCGTCACCAGCAGACCCGCTGAACCGTCGACAATGCCCGAGGAGTTGCCGGGGTGGTGGGCGCCGTTGCCCTCCTCGCGAAAGGAGAGGGGGAGCGTCGAGAGCGTCTCCACGTCCGTCTCCGGCCGGGGGTGCTCGTCCTGCTCGACGGTCACGGCCTCGCCGTCGACCTCGGTCTCGACGGGGGTGAGTTGCTCGTCGTAGTGGCCCGCCTCCCACGCCTCACCCCAGCGCTGCTGGGAGTCGGCGGCGAGTTCGTCGAGTTCCTCCCGGGAGAGGTCGTACTCCTCGGCGATACGCTCGGCACCCTCGCCCTGTGTGGTCAGCTCGTCGTAGTGCTCGAAGTAGGTGTCGGTCAGCGAGTCGCCGTCTGAGCCCATCGGGACACGGGTCATATGCTCGACACCGCCGCCGATCATCGCGTCGTGCTGGCCGGCCATGACCATGCTCGCGGCAAAGTTGACCGCCTGCTGGCCGGAGCCACACATCCGGTTGAGCTGGACGCCGGGGA
>CAZQZE010000316.1:0-2492 GCA_964597715.1 uncultured Halobacteriales archaeon | reverse complement strand
TTGCCGACATGCGGCTGGCCGGCGTGGGGATGGTCGGGGTCGTCCACGCCACCCGGGCTATCGACGCCCTCCAGCGGCTGATCGGCCGGGTCGAGCTCGGCCTCATCCCGCAGGTCGTCGACACCGTCGTCTACATCGAGGCCGGCCAGGTCGAGAAGGTCTACGACGTGAAGACGGAGGTCAAGGTCCCGGAGGGGCTGATGGAGGAGGACCTGGCCCGCCCGGTCATCCTCGTCCGGGATTTCGAGACGGGCCGCCCCGAGTACGAGATCTACACCTTCAACCGGCAGGTCGTCACCGTCCCGCTCGGGGGGGACGAGGGGGCGCCGGGAGCGGACGGGGGTGGCCCTCCGGACTCCGGGGTCGACCGCATCGCCAAACAGGAGGTCGAACGCGAGATCCGCTCGGTCGCCGACGGCCACGTCGAGGTGGAACTGCGGGGCCGGGACCGCGCCGTCGTCTGGGTCGAGGACGGTGACATCTCCCGCGTCATCGGCAAGGGCGGCGGCCGGATCTCCGACATCGAAAACCGGCTGGGGATCGACATCGACGTCCGGACCTTCAGCGAGCGCGACGGCGGCCGTGGCGGGAGCAACCCTGCCGGCGGTCCCGGCGGCTCCGGTGACCGGCACGGCGCCGGGGGGAAGGCGGTCACCCCGGAGGTCACCAGCCGACACGTCATCATCCCGCTAGAGGGACACGCCGGCGAGACCGTCGAGGTCCAGGCCGACGACGAGTACCTGTTCACCGCGACCGTCTCCCGCGGCGGGGAGATCCAGGTCTCACGGGGGTCGGCGATCGCGGAGGAACTGGAGTCGGCCATCGACCGTGGACGGACGGTAACGGTCACCCCTTCGTAGCGGGGCTGAGACAGGAGACAGGAGAGTAACGCGCCGGTCAGTCGGAGATAGCGGCTTCCGGAGTCGCCTCCTCGATGATCTCGTAGAGGTTCTGTCGCGCGTCAGCAAAGTAGACGTCCTCCTCGACGACACCCACCTCGTCGAGCCGTTCGAGTGCGTACCGTACCGTGCGCGCGGAGAGCATCGACTCCTCGACGATTCCCTTCTGTGTCAGCGGGCCGTTGTACTCGAGTACCTTGTAGACCAGTTTCGCGCTCGGGGGGAGGTCCGCGATCCCGTCCCCATCGGTTTCTGACATCGATATAATCTGTGCGCGCCGACTGTATAAAGCTGAGGGAGTCTCCCCGCTACTCGCCGCGTTCGTCACCTGTCGGCTCCGCCTCGCCGCCGAGCACCGACTCCCGCGGGAAGACCAGAAAGCCGACTAGCACCCCTGCCGCACCGCTCGTGCTCATCCCGACCCCGAGCCACAGCCGACCGTGCCGGAACGTGGTCGCCGCCACAGCCAGCCCGACGACGACCATGTACAGCCCGTACAGCAGCAGGGCCGTCCCGGCGGCGCCGGTCGCGGTCGCGACCCGGGTATCCGGGTCACCCAGCGTGTCGACCGCGGCCCACGTCACCAGCACCCCCGCACCTCCGCCGTTGACCAGCAGGCTCCGGAGAACCCCGTGCCCGGTCACCAGGTCCGCGAGAAAGCCAACTGTCCCCGCGGCGAACGCCGTCAGCCCGACCAGAAAGAGCACCGGCGCGGTCACCGGCCGGGAGATGTCCTCGTCCTCCCCTGTGGTCGACCCGGGGCCGTCGTCGGGGCCGTCGGGCCCGGACCCGGTGACCGCGGGGTCACTCCCGGCCGCCGATATCGGCTCTCCCGACCCGTCGCCGCCCATACAACCCGAACACCCGGCGCGGACAAAAAACCGCCGGGGCCGCGGCGACGGCCGGCAACGGGACCGCTCACCCTGTCCGACGCCGGGGAACGAACGGCTTTTGAGGGCGGCTGACCCACCTGCACGTATGGCTACCGAGAGCGGCGAGCGGTTCAGCCCGCACGTCCGCGGGGTGACCGTCACCACGCTCGCCACGACCATGGGTGTGGCCGCCGGCGTCGGGTCCGCGCTGCTGGCCGGCGGTCCGACGGACCGGACCGGTCTCTTCCTGATGATCGGGGCGCTGTTGCTCCAGTTGCCGGCCCTCCACCTCCTGGGGATCGATGTCAGCGAGTTCGGGATCAAGGACAACCTCTACGTCGCGTTCATGACCTTTGCCCTCTGGTTTGTCACCTGGGGCCTGCTCCTGACCGCCGGCGCCAGGCTGTAACGATGGCCGACGACAGTATCGCCGTCGTCGACCTCGACAGGTGTCAGCCCGACCGCTGTAACTACGAGTGTGTCAACTTCTGCCCGCCAAACCGGACGGGCAAGGAGTGTATTATCACCCGCGAGGAGCGTTACGAGGCCGACGACCCCCACGCCGGCGCCCCCGACCAGGTGTGGATCTCCGAGGAGATCTGCCTCGGCGAATCCTGTGGCATCTGCGTCGAGAAGTGCCCCTTCGACGCCATCCAGATCATCAATCTCCCGCAGGAACTGGACGACGAGCCGGTCCACCGCTACGGCGAGAACGCCTTCG
>CAZQZE010000315.1:0-2493 GCA_964597715.1 uncultured Halobacteriales archaeon | reverse complement strand
ACGGCATCGACGCCTACTTCGACAACGTGGGCGGGGAGATCACCGACGCGGTCTTCCCGCGGCTGAACGTCGACGCCAGGGTCGGCGTCTGCGGGCAGATCGCACTGTACAACGCGACGGAGGTCCCGACAGGCCCGCGGAAGCTGACGACGCTCATCGAGAGCCGCGCCACGGTCGAGGGGTTTCTGGTCAGTGACTTCAGCGAGCGCTTCGACCAGTCGGTCCCGCAACTCGGCGAGTGGGTCCAGTCGGGCCAACTCCAGTACCGCGAGACGGTCGCCGAGGGGCTGGAGAACGCCCCCGACGCCTTTATCGGGCTCTTCGACGGGGAGAACATCGGCAAACAGCTCGTGGCGGTGAGTGACTACGAGGGGTAGTCCCTCGCATTTTAGTTGCGGCCGTCCAACCACAGCCGTGTCCAACAGTTCATCGCGGTTTCTCGAAGCGTGCGGTCTCCTCGCGCTCGCCGGCTGTCTCGGCGCGACCGTCACCGCGCCGGCGACAGGTGCGTCGGCGGCGTTCACCGGCAGTCTGGTTGCGAGCGGGCTGCTCGGGGTCATCTTCGCCGGCCGGAACGTCCAGTTGCTCGAGCGTGACGGCCGGGTGAGTCCCCCGCCGGCTGTCCTCACGACGATCCACGGCGGGTGGTACATGCTTGCGCCGCTGGTGTACGATGTCGGCTTCCTGGCGACGCTCGGCACACAGCTTTCGGGGACACTCGTTGCGACCTTCGGAGCCTACGCCGTCGTCGCGGGGCTGAGCGGCCACCCGGGCTGAGCACAGCCCCCGCTCTCGCCGGCGGCCCGCCGCCGACACCGGGTACACCGCGGACGCGACGCTCCTGTGAGCCGTGAGCCCGGGCAGACGGCGACACCACCCCGACAGGTGTCTCCGGCGACCGGCACACCCCACACCGGGGGTCACAGGCCTGTCGTCCTGTCGGCCGAGCCGCCCGTCCACACGGACAGGACGGCTGTGACTGTCCGAGCACTCGGGCCGGCCGTGACCACACCCCACCGGGGGCAACGGCAGCGGTGGTTACTGGAACAGCGCCGCGAGTTGCTCCCGGGAGAACAGCGACGTGGGCCGGTCCATGTGGACGCCGATCTCCCCCTCGAACAGCGCCATCCCGGCCCGCTGCAGCGGCTCGGGCAGCGAGTAGCCCGCCCGGACGGCGTGGCCCAGCCGGATCTCCTGGCGGAGGTCGGCCCGCCAGGCCCGCTCGTAGTCCCCCAGTGTCCCGGGGTCCGTCGGGTCGACCACGCGGGCGGCGTGGTCCGCGGCGGTCATCCCGTATCTGATCCCGCCGCCGGTGAAGGGTTTGGTCTGGGCGGCGGCGTCCCCGACCAGCAGCGACCGCCGGCCGGTCACCCGCGAGGGTGGGCCAACGGGGATCAGCCCCGAACACCGGCGCTCGGTCTCGACGCCGTAGGCCTCGGTGAACGCCTCGAAGCGCTCGCGGGCGTCGGCGCTGTCCGCGGCCACACCGAGGCCGTACTCGGCACCGGCGTCCCCGCGGGGGATCCGCCACGCGAAAAACCGGGGAACGGTCAGGTGGACGTCGACGAAGTCGTCGTGGTCCGGCTCCTCGGTGAACCCGAGCACACCGTGCAGGAGTTCGTCGGGTTCGGGCAGGCCGAGTTCGCGACGCACCCGGGAGGTGGGTCCATCACAGCCGGCGACCATCCGGGCGCGGTACGTCTCCAGCCCGTCCGGGCCGCGTACCTCGACGGTGACAGCCTCGCGGTCCTCGCTGACCCCGACGACAGTGTGGCCCTCCCGGACGTCGGCGCCCGCCGCGCGCGCCGCGTCCGCGAGCGTGCGGTCGAGTCCAACCCTGTCGATGACGTTCGAGACGACCGACTCCTTGTGAAACCGGTAGGCGTCGCTGCCGGGGCCGTCCGTGTGAAACCGGGCGCCGTAAACCGCGTTCTGGAGGAGCCGTTCGCGGGCGCCGTCCGGGGTAAACTCCCAGATGTCCGTGCTGACGTGGCCCGAGCAGGCCAACGGTGTCCCGACCTCACCCCGCTCGAAGGCGACGACGTCGTGACCGGCCTCGGCGGCCCGGCGGGCGAACCGCGAGCCGGCGGGGCCGGCCCCCACCACGACGAAATCGTGCATGGATTGTCTGTGGGCTGCGAGGGCAAATGGCTCACGGTGCCCCGACCCGCCCCGGAGGCCGCGGCTGGCCCGGGTCCCCCTCCTACTCCGGGGCCCGCGCAGGAAAGGAAAAAAGGAATGTTCAAAAGTGCCCCGCATAGAAGTCCGAGTATGGCTACGCTCGTATCGCTGGAGGCAATCGCGTTCGCGCTGTTTGCCGTCGTGACCCTGGGGAGTAGCGTCGGCGTCGTCCTGGTGCGGGACATCTGGCACGCGGCACTACTCCTGGGGGTGGCGCTGGTGAGTGTCGCAGTCCACTACGTCATGCTCAACGCCGGGTTCGTCGCCGCGATGCAGGTCCTGGTGTACATCGGTGGCGTGCTCATCCTGATC
>CAZQZE010000314.1:0-2511 GCA_964597715.1 uncultured Halobacteriales archaeon | reverse complement strand
GAAGTACGGCTGGGCGTCCGTCCCGGTCGAGGCCGCCCACTGCCAGCCGCCGTTGTCGTTGGCGGTGTCGTGGTCGACGAGCCGCTCGCGGAACCAGTCGTACCCCTCACGCCAGTCGAGCAGCAGGTCCTTCGTCAGGAAGGAGGCGACGATCATGCGGAGTCGGTTGTGCATCCACGCCTCCGCCCGGAGCTGGCGCATCCCCGCGTCGACGATTGGATAGCCCGTCCGCCCGTCCTTCCAGGCCTGTAGCGCCTCGGGGTCGTCGCGCCACTCGATGTCCTGCTCGTACTCCTTGTAGTTCGAGTCGACAACCTCCGGGTTTGCCCACAGCACCTGGGTGTAGAACTCCCGCCAGGCCAGCTGGTCGAGAAACTCGGTGACACTCTCGCGGGCCGCCTCGTCCGGGGCGTCGGCGCGGGCGCGGTCGACCCGCCGGTAGACCTCACGAACACCGATAGTGCCGTACTTCAGGTGGGCCGAGAGCCGCGAGGTGACGTCATCGGCCGGGTAGTCCCGGCGCTCCTCGTAGCGGTGGACGGGCTCCGCACAGAACCGCTCCAGCAGGTCACGGGCCGGCCCCGTGCCGGCGTCGGGGATGTCGGCCTCGGGCTCGGCAAAGTCCAGGTCGGCGAGCGTCGGGAGCGGGTCGCCGTCCACGTCCGCGAGCGCGTCCTCGTCGGGCACCTCGAAGGGGTCGGCCTTCGGCCGGTCGTGCCACTTCTTCGAGAAGTAGGTGAACACCGCGTACGGGTCGCCGGCGTTGGTCGTGATCGAGCCCGGCTCGTGGTGGACGGCGTCGTGGACAGTCTCGTAGTCGAGGCCGGCCCCGTCGAGTGCGTCACGGACGGCATCGTCGCGGCGACGGGCCAGCCCGGAGTAGTCACGGTTCCAGGTGACCAGGTCGGCGTCGTACTCCGCGGCGAGCCTCGGGATAACCTCGACCGGGTTGCCGTGGGCGACGACCAGGTCACTGCCTCGCTCGCGGTAGGCCGCCCGCAGCGAGTCGAGCGCGTCGAGCAGGAACGTGACACGGGGCGACGCGCCGTGTTGCAGAACGGTGGGGTCGAAGACAAAGACGGGAACCGCGGTGTCCTCGGCGGCGCGGGCGAGCCCGCGGTTGTCGGCGGCCCTGAGGTCCCGTCGGTGCCAGTGCAGTCGCATACGACTACTACGGGCCCGGTCTACTTCAAGCGGTGGGCCAATCGGTTTGGTACCGGCGACCAACAGCCGACCCGCCCTCGATGTCGGCTCAGACCGCCCCCCAGACCAGCGAGACGTAGCCGATATCGCCGCGGTCGCCGGGTGCGCCGGCGGGCACACCCGTCGGGCAAGAACCCCCCTCGTCCCGCTCGTAGCGGCTTCGGAGAACTGAACCATCTAGTGAGTTCCTGTAGCGTGGCCGCCCGGCACACGACCACGGACAGCGGCCGGTCCCTGACGGACTCGCGCCTGCCGGAGACCGGACGACCACCGCCGGCCGGGCCCACTGTCCCACTGGACAAACAACTAAGTGAGCCGGCCCGCACCGCTGTGTCCATGGAGATACAACGACGCGAGTTCCTCGCGGCGGCCGGAGCGGGCACACTCGCGGGGGTGGCGGGCTGTTCGGGTGGCGGTGGGCCCGGCGGAAGCGGGGACCGGCCCGGCGTGGTCGGCGAGACGCTGACGCTGACGACGACGACCAGCACCGACGACACGGGGCTGCTGGACGAGCTTCACCCGCCGTTCGAGGAGGGCTACGGGGTGACCGTCGACGCCGTCGCCCAGGGGACCGGTGCGGCCTTAGAGACCGCGCGGGCCGGCGACTCCGACGCGGTGATGGTCCACGCCCGCTCGCTCGAGGACCAGTTCATGCGCGACGGGCTCGGCGTGAACCGCCGCGACCTGATGTTCAACGACTTCGTTATCCTGGGTCCGGAGAGCGACCCGGCGGGGGTCGAGGGGATTGGCTCGGCGACGGAGGCGTTCGCAACCATCGCCGAGACCAGGGCGACATTCGTCTCGCGGGGGGATAACTCCGGCACCCACACGACGGAGCTGGCCATCTGGGAGCAAAGCAGCGCCGAGCCGGGCGGGGACTGGTACCGCGAGACCGGACAGGGGATGGGGCAGGTGCTCAACATCGCAGACGAGCAGGGCGGGTACACGCTCTCGGACCGGGGGACCTACCGCTCACAGCGCGGGGAGGTCGGCCTGGTCGTTCTCGTCCAGGGCCCGGTCGAGGGCGGCCCGGACACCCTCGCCAACCCTTACGGCGTGATGGCTGTCAACCCCGCAATCCACGAGAACGTCAACTACGACCTCGCGATGGCCTATATCGGCTACCTCACGGGTCCGCAGGCCCAGGACGTCATCTCGAACTACGAGGTGAACGGCAAACAGCTGTTCTTCCCGCGGGCGCTCTCGGAGGACCCCGACTTCCAGCAGTACGTCCCCGAGGGCTGGAGCGGCCCGGACGGGTGACAATGCTCGCCGGACTCGACGCGACGGTAGCCGGACTCGGCGCGG
>CAZQZE010000313.1:0-2530 GCA_964597715.1 uncultured Halobacteriales archaeon | reverse complement strand
AGGAGCGTCACGAACCCGACCCGCCGTACACGACCGGTATCCTCGCGAAGTACGTCCGGGACTTCGGGTCGGCCGCAAACGGCGCGGTGACCAACCCCGGGGCAACGGAGGAGTAGCGGGCGGCCCGCTACGCCGTCTCCGGCCTCGCGTACTCGGCCAGTGGCTCCTCGATGTCGAGCAGCCGTGCGCTCTCGACCCAGAGCCGGCGGGCGTTCTCGGTGTTGCGGGCGGGGTCCGAGGGCTGGGTGGGCTGCTGGCCGGCGAAGTACCGCCCGGTGACGTCCGCCGTCCGGTCGGCGGCCGCGACAAAGAGCAGCTCCGCGGCCCCGTCCGCGACTGACGTCACGCCGGGGACGGCCTCGAGTAACTGGACGAGCCGCGGGAGCGGCCCGGGGAGAAACCTGGTGAAGCCGCTGCCAGGGATCGCGCCCGGGTGGACACTGTTCGATGTCACCGACCGCTCTGCGGCGTCGAGCCGTCTGGACAGTTCGGCCGCGAAGAGGACGTTCGCGAGCTTCGAGTGGCTGTAGGCCCACCCGCCGGCGTCCGGGTCGGACGCTGTCGACCGTTCGATATCCAGCGACGTGCCGCTGTGGGCGGCTGAGGCGGTCGTGACGACGCGTGCCCCCTCGGTCAGGTGGTCGAGCAGTTCCGTGGTGAGCAGGTACGGCGAGAGGTGGTTGACGTGGAAGGTGTACTCGACGCCGAGGTCAGTCCGGCGGCTCTCCCGGAAGAGCCCGCCGGCGTTGTTCAGGAGCAGCCCGAGCCCGTCGGTCTCGGCGCGGACCGTCGCCGCCAGCTCCCGGACGGAGCCGACATCGGCGAAGTCTGCCCGGACGAACCGTGCCTCCGTGGTCGGTGCGTCCGCCGCGAACTCCGCGACCAGTTCCTCGCCGGCTGCCTCGTCGCGGCCGTGAACAACGACAGTGTCCGCGCCGAGTCGCCCGAGCGCGAGCGCCGCCTCGCGGCCGATCCCGCTGGTCGAACCGGTGACGAGCGCGTCCACGCCGGAGAGGTCGGTGCCATCGACGCCAGCCAGCCGTTCCGGTCGTTCGGTCATACGTCCGGTTGGGGCTCGTCGGGGGAAAACCTGTGCTCGGTGACCGGGTATCCGGCGGCCCTCACCGGCTCCGGACAGGGGTCAGCCACAAGAGCGTTCGGCGCGTGTAAACAGTATGGAGGAACCCGAACCTGCGGAGGGCTGGCCCGAGGGACCGCTGTCACCCGACGAGGCTGTCGAGCTGTTCGAGGGGCGAGCCGAGGTCGTCGCCGTCTGGGCGATGCGACACGACGACGGCGTCCGGTCGAGTGTTGTCCCCGCCGACGCACCCGAGGATGCCGTCGTCGACGTCGTCCTCGAGACGACGGCGGCCTTCGAGATGTACAGCTACAGCCGCGGACAGTGGATGGACTACGGGACCCAGCGGAAAGACGACGAGGACGCCCCCTCGATGGCCGGCACACTCGACAGCTACGAGGTACTCGCGGGGGAGTCGGCGTCGTTCTGAGCGGGCGCGCCGGACGCCGGCGCGCGCCGCCAACAGCCGAGAGACCGCGACCACGGCGGCCAACGCTGTAACTCAACCCCGGCACCGGCTGTTGGGGTATCGGCGGCTGCCCGACGGACTGTGACAGGGTGGGTGGCAGGACGTTACTCGGTGTCCTCCTCGGTGTCGCGTCGCTGCCGGGCGCGCTGTGCCCGGATGCGGTCGGCGATGTCGCGGGGACCGGATGTGGAGCGTGTCATTGGAACCAACCGACAGGGGCTGTCGGCATCCTCCCCTACAGCAGGGGAGCTAAAAACTGCACAGCACGGGCCGCATGGCCTGCACAGGGGCAAAAGATATATGAATAACGGTAGGTCCACTCCGACGCGAATGCCGGGACACCCGGTCGTCGGCGGCGCGGGCCAGGGGTGACTGCTACCGCGGGTACAGCGCGCTCGTCGGACCGGCGAGAGACGACAGGCGGCACCGTCGGTACGGGCGTCCGGAGCAACCTGCGGAACCCACGGCTGATGCGCCGGTCCGTGTTCGGGGCCGCTCTCGGATTCTGTGCGCCGCCGAACCCGGGGTTGCCGGGGGCCGGCCGGCCCGACATAAACACCGAGTGGCGTTTGCAGCGCTCGCAACAGTGGCTCGTAGTATACGTGCACGGGGGTATTTTCCACTGATATGCCAGTTCGACGGTCCACATCCGAGACTGAACCGACCGCCGCTTCGGCCGATACCGCCACCAGCCGTGTCGTCAGCAACGAGGGGCTGGTGCTTCGGAACTACGACAGCGACGACGGGCACCGGGTCGTGGTCAGATTCACCGACAGCCGCGGTACCCTGGCGTTCGACCGGACCGTCTCGGTGGCTCCAGGGGAGACAGTCAGCGTCGACACCGGCCTCGACCGCGCGGTGTATCGGGTGGACGCCTCCCTCGAGAACGGCGCCACCGCCAGCGCCGAGTGCCTGGTCGGTCGCGACCCGGGCGAGTGCGCGATGGTCGAAACCGGCAACGGCAGAGTCAGTGTCGTCGAAGG
>CAZQZE010000312.1:0-2570 GCA_964597715.1 uncultured Halobacteriales archaeon | reverse complement strand
TCGGGTCGTACTCCTGGCTGGGGAAGTCGGTGTGTTCCTCGACGCCGAAGCTGACATTGCCCGTCTCGTCGAACTGCGACCGCGAGAGGGTCGCGAGCGGCAGTGCCGTCTCCAAAAAGTCGTGGGCGTCCTGGCCGCGAAGGGTAACCTTCGCGCCGATGGGGTCACCCTCGCGGATGTCGAAGGTCGGCTCGGTCTCCTTTGCGGTGGTCCGGACCGGCTGCTGGCCCGCCACCTCCGTGAGGATCTCCTCGGCGTTGCCGAGTTCGCGGCCACCCTGGCCGACACCCATGTGGACGACAACCTTCTCGATGCGCGGCTCGCGCATCTCGTGGAACTCCCCGGCGTCCTCGCTGTCACTGCTCACTCGTCGTCACCTCCGTCGTCTGCCGCGGCCTCGTCGGCCTCCGCGGCCTCGGCGGCGCCCTCGATAAAGTTCTCGTCGATGACGACGACGTACTCCGCGACGGTCTCGAAGCCGTCCCCGGAGACGCCGGGAACGTCCTCCTGGCTCGCGATGACGTTGTTCGAGGCGCTCCCGGGCGTCACCACGACCTCCTCGACACGGCCGACCTCGCCGGAGTGGCTGCCCTCGACGGCGGTCACGAGCGCGCCCTCCTCGTACTCGAAGTGGGCAACGACCGAGCCGTCGCTGGCGATGACCAGCGAGTCACCCGCGTCGTACTCGGTGTTGTCGTCGACGAGCAGCGTCTCGCCGTCGTGTAGGGTCAACTGGACGTCACCCCCGGGGACGTTGCGCTTTGAGACAATCTTGCCCAGCTTGGACTGGGCGGCCTCCTCGTCGATGGGGGTCAGCGCGAGCCGACCGCCCTCGCCGGGAAACACCCGGTAGAACTCCTCGCGCTCGTCGAAGGCCACGATGTCGAACATCCCGACCGGGCGCTCCTCGTCGTTGATCGGGTCGCCGTTGATCACGACGTTGTCCTGGTTGAGCGCGTACCGGGCCTCCTTGCGGCTGTCGACGTAGCCGAGCACGTCCCGCAGGACGACGAGCAGGGGAACCCCCGCCTCGCCGTGCGGGCCGGCGTCGGCCTTGACGGTGAAGGTCTCGGTCTTGCGCTCGACGGGCCATGCATCCGGCGCCGAGAGGCGTTTCTGGTGGTTGCTCATGCGCTTTTGTCCTCCGACTCCAGGCGCTGTTCGCGCCGGTCGTCCGACAGGTCCAGGCCGGTCACCCGGAGATTGCTCGCATCCAGCGGCCGGGGCACTTCCTCCCCGTCCGCGGCCTCCAGGGTCACGTCCTCGACACTGACGGTCGCGTCCTTCAGGTCGACGTCGATGACCTCGCCCTCCTCGCCGGCAAAGTCGCCGCGCAACATCTCGACGGTGTCGCCCTCGTTGACGCGGACGTTTCGCTGGCCGTACTCCTCCCGCAGGTCGGCTGAGAGGGTGGCACGGACCTGTCCGTGGCGCTCGTGTAGCGGCGCGTTTCGCTGTCGTTTTCGCTGTTTTGCTGGTTGCTCTGTCATACGATCATCGTTGCCGCTGACGCGATACTTCCGAACCGCTCTGCCACCTCGCGAGCGATGGGGCCACGGAGTTCGGTGCCCCGTGGGTCCTCGTTCTCGTCGACGATGACGGCGGCGTTGTCCTCGAACTTCACGCGGGTGCCGTCGGGCCGCCGGATCGGCTTTCGCTGGCGGACCACGACGGCCTCCAGCACCTGCCGGCGCATCTCCGGGGTGCCCTTTGTCACCGAGACGGTCACCTTGTCACCCAGGCCCGCCTTTGGATGGCGGTTGTGGGTGCCGGAGTAGCCGGCGATGGAGATGAGCTTCAACTCGCGGGCGCCCGTGTTGTCCGCACACGTCACCAGCGACCCTTTCTCCAGGCCCTGGGTGACGTCGGCGTTGAGCGCTTCCATCACTCCTCACCTCCCTCGATGCTGACCACTACGTGTGACTTTGTCTTCGAGAGCGGTCGTGTCTCTGCTACTGTGACCGTGTCGCCGACCGCGAGGTCGAGACAGGGCGACGCGTGTGCCGGAACCCGGCTGCGCCGCTTCATGTACCGGTCGTATTTCGGTACCTTGACGTCGTACTCGCGTTCGACGACAACGGTCTTGTCCATGTCTGTGGAGGCGACCTCGCCGACCAGCGTCTGCCCGCGCACGGAGAGTCCTCCGTGGAACGGGCAGTTCTGGTCGTCACAGGCCTCCTCCGGTTGTTGTACGTTCAGTCCTAGCGCCATATCGAATCGCCTCGTCGTTCCGTTCGTTCTGCCGGCCGCGCGACCAGCCGCTCGCCCTCGACGACCACCCGCTGGCCGTCCTCGAGTGCGAACCGGACGGTCGCGGCCGCCTTCGGTACCTGTCGAACCCGCCCATCCCGTGACGACTCGATGCCAAGGGTGTTGGCGGTCTCCCGAACAACCTCGCCGGCGACCCCGGGAAGACCCGGGTCCGCCGCCTCGACGACCTCCGCGTGGAGGCCGACGAGTTCGTGTCGCGGGAGTGTGGCGGGGTCGAGTGCCATCACGCGCTCGCCTCGCTCTCTTCGAGGTCACCCTCTCTGTTGCCGTCCTCGCGGCTGTCGCCGCTGCGGGGGGCT
>CAZQZE010000311.1:0-2582 GCA_964597715.1 uncultured Halobacteriales archaeon | reverse complement strand
CGCCGTCGCCGACCGGGACGGAGTCGTGGGGGACGTTCGGCAGTTCGAGCAACAGGTCCTCCAGCCGCGATTCGAGGTCGTCGGCCTCCGTTTCGACCGCCGCCAGTTCGGCTTTCAGGTCCTGGGACCGCTCGATTGCCGCCTGGGCTTGCTCCGCCTCGCCCTCGCGTTTGAGTTCGCCGATCCGCTCGGAGACCTCGTTGCGCTCCTGGCGGAGCCCGTCGCCGCGGGCCTTTAGCTCCCGCCACTGTTCGTCGACCGCGAGGAGTTCGTCGAGGTCGACCCCGGTGACGCCCTTCCTGTCGATGGCGTCCCGGACCGTCTCGGGGTGCTCCCGGACGAACTGCCTGCTGAGCATGCCTCCGCTTTCGGACCGCAGGGCAAAACCGTGTCGCTCCCAGTCGGGTCACGGCCGGAGCGCCAGGCCCCCCTCTCCGGGCCGGAACAGCCGCGCTTATACCCGCGGGGGACAGACCGACCGGGCACAGGAGATGGCCGCGTCCGAACTGATACTGTTGACCGCGGGCATCATCGCGCTCGGGGTCGTCGCACAGGTGCTCGCGAGCGCGTTCGAGGTGCCGAGCATCATCTTCTACCTGGCGGCCGGCATCGCACTGGGGCCGGAGGGCGCAGCACTGATCACCCCCGAGTCCTTCGGCGACGCGCTGCCGGCGATCGTGGGACTCGCCGTTGCCGTTATCGTCTTCGAGGGGGCCTTTCACCTACGGGTCGACCGGCTCCGGGAGGCCCCGGCGGCGACGCTGCGGCTAGTGACCGTCGGGGCGGCAGTTGCCCTGGTCGGGACGACCGTCGTCGTCCGGTTCGCGCTGGGGACGGGCTGGCCGCTTGCCTTCCTCGTCGGCGCGTTGCTGGTGGCGACCGGTCCGACGGTTGTCACACCGATCCTCAGTGTCGTGCCTGTCCGTGACCGGGTGGCAACCGCCCTCGAAACCGAGGGGATCGTCAACGATGTCAGCGCCGCCATCACCGCGGTCGTGGTGTTCGAGGTGCTCAACCCGGCCACGAGCAGCGCCGGGCTGCTCGCCGACTTTACCTCGCGGCTCGGGACCGGCGTCGTCGTGGGGCTGGTCGTCGCCGCCATCATCTTCTACATCCTCCGGTTTATCGACCTCTCACCGGGGGACGCCCCCCGGAACGCCCGCCTGCTCGTGCTCGCAGGGGCGCTCGTCGCGTACGCGGTGGCCAACGCACAGCTCAGTGAGGCAGGCGTCGCCGCCGTCGCCACTGCCGGGGTGGTACTCGGTAACGTCGACATCCCCTACGAGGACGAGATCGCCTCGTTCAAGGGCGATATCACGCTGCTGGTGCTCTCCTTTGTCTTTATCGCGCTCGCGGCACTGCTCGACTTTGAGGTGCTGGTCGGGCTCGGGCTCCCCGGGCTCGCGGTCGTCGCCGCGGTCGCGCTGCTCATTCGCCCGGTTCTGGTGTTCGCCTCGACGGTCGGCGGCCGGTTCACGGCCCGCGAACGGGTGTTCATGAGCGCCGTCGGGCCGCGGGGGATCATTCCGGCCTCGGTCGCGACGCTGTTTGCGGTCGAACTCCGGAACGAGGCGGCGGCGCTGCGGGGGGAGGCCGCTGAACTCGCCGGGACGACCCCGGGGGCGATAGTGGGTGCCGACCCCGCGACGCTGTCGGGCGAGGCCAGGGATCTGCTGGCGCAGTCACAGGGACTGGCCGACCAGGCCGACATACTCGTCGGGACCGTCTTCCTGGTGATCCTGGCAACGGTCGCCTTCGAGGGCGGGCTGGCGCGGTATATCGCGGCGTATCTCGACGTAATACCGATGCGTGTGATCATCGTCGGAGGCGGGAACACGGGCCGTGCGCTCGCTGACCGTCTCGAAGACCGGGGCGAGAATGTTGTCATCGTGGAGCAGGATGAGGATGTCGTGGAACAGGGCCGTAACAGGGGATACAAGGTCGAGTTGGGTGACGGCACCGACACCGAGGTGTTGCGGTCGGCCGGGGCCGAAAACGCCAAGATCGTGGTTGCCACGACCGGTGACGACGACGCCAACCTGCTGGTCGCCCAGCTCTCGAAGTCGAACTTCGACGCTGAGGAGGTCATCGCGAGGGTGAACAACCCCGACAACGTCGACGCCTTCGAGGACCTCGGCGTCCGGAGCATCGACGCCGGGATGGCCAGCGCCTGGGCCATCGACAACCAGATCGAGCGGCCGGCGCTGGCCGGGTGGATGACCGGCGCCGACGAGACAGGCGACGTCCAGGAGGTCGAACTCACGAACACGGAGTTCGACGACAAGCCGATACAGGAGGTCGGGCCGATGCTCCCGGACGACTGCCTGATTGCGCTTGTCGGCCGGGACGGCGGGACCCACGTCCCCAGCGCCGACTTCACCGTCGAGGTCGGTGACAGACTCACACTGCTGGGCCAGCGCGACCAGGTTCGTGAGGGGATGCGGCTGGTCGGCTCGTAGGCTAGTCGTCGTCGGCCGCCGTGGCGGTTGGGCCGTCGCTGCCGAGGACACCGTCCTCGGTCGCCCGCTCGGCGACGTGTGGCCGGAACACCCACCCCGCGAGCAGGACGATGGGGATCATCG
>CAZQZE010000310.1:0-2606 GCA_964597715.1 uncultured Halobacteriales archaeon | reverse complement strand
CGTCGCCTCCGGCCGTCCCCAGTAGCTCCCGCGGTCGTCGCCCTCCCGGCGGATGCAGATCTCGCCGGTCTCACCCTGTTCGACGGGCTGTTCGTCCCCGTCGAGCAGTGCCACATCCACCCCCGGGAGCGGCCGGCCCATGCTGCCGGGCTTGACCGCCCAGTCCTCGAAGGCGAAGTTACAGACCGACATGCCGGCCTCGGTCAGGCCGTAGGAGTCCTGGGGTTCGGTGCCGAGCACGTCCCGGCACCAGCCGACGCTGTCCTCGTCGAGTGACTCCCCGGCCGCGAGCAACACCCGGAGGTCGATCCCCTCGGCGTCGACACCGGCCTGAGCCAGCTGCCGGAGCGCGGTCGGCGGGACCATCGCGTTGTCGACCTCCAGGCGGGCCAGCGTGTCCATCAGCATGCCGCCGTCGAACTCCCCGCGGTAGCAGCCGATGGCGGTCCCCCGGACCCCCGGCATCAGCGACCCCATCACCAGCCCGTAGGACCACGCCGGCGACGCCGCCACGAAGTAGGTGTCGTCGGGGCGCAGGTCGACGACGTACTCGACGTATGCGTGGAGGTCGGGGACGTCCCCGTGGGTCATCGGAACCCCCTTTGGCTGGCCGGTCGTCCCGGAGGTGTAGCTGAGTGCGAACGGGTCGCCGGGGTGGGTGTCGACCGCCTCGAAGCCGCTGTCGTGGGCCTCGACAGCCCGGTAGCCCGCCGTCCGGTCGCCCCCGACCTCGCCGCCGACAGTCACGACGCGGTCGACCACCTCGGGGACGGCGTCGCCGACGCGGTCGTAGTGGTCGGTGGTGGTGACGAAGACGGCGGCGCCGGCGTCGTCCAGCCGGTAGCCGGCGGCGTCGGGGCCGAAGACAGGTGCCATCGGGACGTAGACACGGCCGGCTTTCAGCGTCCCGAAGACGACGGCGTACAGCTCCAGTTGCGTCGGTAACATCGCGACCACGCGGGCGCCGCGCTCGGTGTGCTCGACCAGGTAGTTCGCCACGCGGTTGGCGGCGGCGTTCAACTCCCCAAAGGAGTAGGTCTCCAACTCCCCCGTCCCGAAGTCACGGATCCGTAGCGCCGTCTCCTCGCTGTCCCCGTGCCGGCCCAGCGCCTCCTCGCCGAGATTCACGCCGTCACGGTCGCCGGCGGTGACCATCTCCGCCCAGCCGTCCTCCGGGTCGTAGAGGTCGTACACCGCCTCGTACGTGTCACCGTATACCATGGTACCGATCTCAGTAGCAACCAGTATAAGCGTTTTTTGGGGCTGTCTGACACGCGATTCAACGGTCGTGAACGTGTTAGGTGTTACCGCACAACTTAGAACGCCGGGGTCGTTGGGGCGGGTATGGCGACACAGCGACGCGACGAGACGGACACAGCGGGCCCCGGGGAGGGTGAAAGCACCGGCGAGCGGCCGCTGCCGCCGTATCCCCCGAATCTGGGGCACCCCGCCCTCCACATGGTCCAGCAGATGCGGGACACACTCTCCTTCGGTGAGCAGGCCCACCGGTTCGAGGACGTGGTTCGGACGCGGCTGCTCGGCCAGGGCGACATCTTCCGCCTCGGCCACCCCGAGTGTGTCGAGCGGGTGTTACTGTCCGAGCGCGAGAAGTTCCGGAAGTCGAGTGACTTCGGGACGGCCTTTGGCGAAGGGTTGCTCACCGTCGAGGGCGAGGAGTGGCAACAGCAGCGTGACGCGCTCCAGCCGCTGTTTACCCGCGACCGGGTGATGACATACGCCGACGGGATGGTCGAGCAGATGCAGCGGCGGGTGCGTCGGTGGGAGGACGGCGACCGGATGGACCTGCAGTCGGAGTTCACCGACATGACACTCGACGTGCTCTTCGCGACCATCCTGGGCCGCGAACTGGACCTGGACGGGGACCGTCGGCTCCGGACGGCCGCCGAGGACCTCCACGAGTGGTTCGTACCCACGTCATACCTGCTGCCGGAGTGGGTGCCCACGCCCGCACGCCGGCGCTTCCGGGCGGGGAAGGCGACCATCCGCGAGGAGGCCGACCGGCTACTCGCCGAGCGGGCGGGCGACGCACCCGCAGACCCCACCGAGGCCGACGACCTGCTCTCGCTGCTGGTCGGGTTGCGCGAGTCCGGGATGGACGCCGCCATGCTCGACGACGAGCGGCTGCGCGACCAGATGGTCACGATCATCTTCGCCGGTCACGACACCACGACAACGTCGCTGACCTTTGCCTGCTGGGCGCTGGCGAACAACCCCGAGGTGAAAGCACGGTTCCAGGCGGAGGTCGACCAACTCGACGGGCCGCCGACCGCCGACAACGTCGGGGAGTTAGCGGTCACCGACCGGGTGGTCACGGAGACACTCCGGCTGTACCCGCCGGTGTACGCGCTACCCCGGGTGACCACCGAGGCGGTCGAGATGGGCGGCTACCGGATCCCCGCGCCCAGGCGTGTCGTCCTCCCGTTCCGGCAGATCCAGCGCGACGAGCGCTTCTTCGACGACCCCGACGACTTTCGCCCGTCCCGGTGGGACGGCGACCTCCGCTCCGAGCTACACAACTTCGCCTACGCGCCCTTCGGCGGCGGCCCGCGGATCTGTATCGGCCGGGAGTTCGCGCTGCTGGAGGC
>CAZQZE010000309.1:0-2627 GCA_964597715.1 uncultured Halobacteriales archaeon | reverse complement strand
TTTCGATCACTCCCGGTCCGTGTCGCTCCAGTCACACTCCTGGCACTTCCAGCCGGTGACAAACGCCATCACCGACGGCATATACCCGACCTGCAGAACGTCGCCGTCACAGTCCGGACACGAGCGGTCGGCGTCGCGGATCGGCTCGGCGTCCATCACGTCCTCGCCCTCGATCAGTTCCGCCAGCGACTCGGGTGTCACCATTCGCCCCTGAACCACGCGGTTCTCGGCCATACCTGTAGGTGGGTCCTCCAGCCCCTAAGCGTTCCCCTCGCGCCGGAGTTTTGCGGCCGTGCTGGCCCCATAGACCTCGGACTCCGGGGCCGATACCGCGTCAGTGTCGTCGTCGGCCCCGCCGCTGTCGACTGTGACGGCTTCGCGGGCTGGGCCGCCGTCGTGGTCGTTACTGTCGTCCCTGCCCCCGGACAGCGCGGTCGTCAGGTCGATGTCGTCGGGTCGGTAGCGGTCGACCGTCCGCTCGTCGGGGTCTAACGCGAGCAGTGCGGTCACCACGAGCACGGCTAACGCCAGCGGAGCCTCACCCGGAACGAGGCCGGCCACGGACAGCCCGAGTACGCCGAGCGCAACCGCACTCCCGAAGCGAAAGCGGTCGATATCGACCAGGCCCTGGAGGACCGGGCTGGCGAGGGCCGTGCCAGCGGCGACGGCCACCCCGACGCCCGCAGCGGCGCCGGCCCGCACGAGCAGTCCGGGGTCGACCTGTACGGCCAGCGTCGCGCCGGCGATGTCGAGACTCCCGATGGCGCCCAGCGCGACGACCACTGCCGGCCGGGGGAGATACGCCCCGACGCGGGCGCTGGCGGTCGCCGCCGCCACGGCGAGGATCACCACGGCGGCGAACCGCTCGAAAACCACGAGATTCAGCAGGCTTCCGAGCGTCGGCGCCAGCGCGGCCTCGACGACCGCAAGGGCGACGAGGGCGACCCCAACAAGCAATACTGACCGGGTGCGCTCGACCGGGCTCCCGTCCATCTCCGCGAGCACGACCGCAACCGTGGCGCTGCCGCCAAAGACCAACAGACCGACCTCGAGGATACCGGCGACACTGTCGAGGGCGCCTGCGAGGACGAGTGCGGGGAAGATACCGTCCACGAGCGGGAGGAGCATCACGACTGCGAGCAGCCTGGTTGCACCGCCCACCTGTTGCTCGATGGAGAGGGCGACCGGGTGTCGGGAACTGCTCATACGCTACGGACGGCCGTACCCCGTGGCCTGTGGGCGGTGGTGTCTCCGGGGGGCGTGCGTGGGCGTACCCGTCCGCATCCACGTCTCCGTCCGGAAAGAAAAGGCACACTCCGCGCCGAACGTGGTCCCCATCGCGTGTGTATTGTTCGTCCGCGTGCTGGCCGCGCGCTCGAGAGCGGTGCTGCCGCCGATGGGGGTGGCGGAGTACATACGAGCAAATATTCGGTATGCTGATAAAAACATTGTGCGACACCGGTCACCACACTCATACTCCCGGCTCGGCTGTCACCCGACACCCAACCGGTATCCGGTGGTGACGGCCACAACCGAGCGAGGGCGGCCGACTGTGGCCTGCCTCCCCGGTTCGTCTCGCAACGCTTTTGAGACCAGCCGGCTGACAGTTTACATGGCAAACGACTCTGGACCGTTCTCGGAGAAACTTCGCGTGCCCGAGGCACTGACATTCGACGACGTCCTCCTGCGACCAAAGGAGAGTCGCGTCGAACCCGACGAAGCGGACACAACCACTCGGGTCTCGAAAAATGTCAAGCTCACGCTCCCCGTGGTTTCGGCGGCGATGGACACCGTCACCGAGAGCGAGATGGCAGTTGCGATGGCCCGCCAGGGCGGGTTGGGTGTCCTCCACCGCAACATGACCGTCGACGAGATGGTCGCCGAGGTCGAACATGTCAAGCGGGTCGACGAGTTGATCATCCGGGATGTCGTCACCGCCGAGCCCGGCCAGACCGTCCGCGAGGTCGACGAGATGATGGAGCGTCAGGGTGTTTCCGGTGCGCCGGTCGTCAGCGACGACGACGAGGTGCTCGGGATCATCTCCGGCACCGACATCCGGCCGTACCTGGAGGTCGGGGACGCCGACGCCGTCCGCGAGGCGATGACCGACGAGGTGGTCACCGTCCCCGAGACGGTCACACCCCGGGAGGCGCTCGAACTGATGTACGAACACAAGGTCGAGCGTGTTCCGGTCGTCGACGGCGACAACCGGCTCGTCGGGCTGGTGACGATGGCCGGTATCCTCCAGCGCCGGGAGTACGACCAGGCCGCCCGGGACCCGGACGGTCACCTCCGCGTGGGCGCCGCTGTTGGCCCCTTCGAGGCCGACCGTGCCGGCGCCGTCGACGAGGCCGGCGCGGACATCGTCTTTATCGACTGCGCGCACGCACACAACCGTGACGTCGTCGAGAGCGCCCGGGATATCGCGGCGGAGGTTACGGCTGACGTTGTCGTGGGCAACATCGGGACCCGCGAGGCTGCCCGTGAGGTCGTCGACTTCGCCGACGGTGTCAAGGTGGGTATCGGCCCGGGGTCGATCTGTACGACCCGCGTCGTGACGGGCGCAGGGATGCCCCAGATCTCCGCGGTCGCACAGGTCGCCGATGTCGCCAGCGAGCACGACGTGC
>CAZQZE010000308.1:0-2630 GCA_964597715.1 uncultured Halobacteriales archaeon | reverse complement strand
TGCTCGGGTTCGTGTCGCCGACGGCCGGCACGGCTGCGGTGCTCGGCCACGACATTCGTGATACTGCCGGCTGTAACTATTTTAATCGCTGGTATCCGATAGTTCGTCTGTTAGGCGCTCTCTGTCGGTATTTCTTGCCCGATCCATCACGTAATTACAGCCGGCAGTATGAGGAGTCGGGGCGACTCGCCGCCAAGGGGCGGCTGGGGTACCTTCCTGGAGACCCCGCCTTCGACGGCGACGTCACGGGCCGGCGGTTTCCGGACCTCCAGGTCGCGGTGAAAGGCGACAGCCGCCGGGTCTGTGACCGCGTGGGGGTCATCCGCGACGGATACCTCGTCGAACTGGCCGACGTCGAGGACCTGCTCGTCTCGGTCCTCGTCTCCAGGGAGAGCACCGCAAGCCGCGGGGCACTCGGGCTGGTCCTCGGGCTCTATCTCGTCGACTCGCTCGCCACAGTCGGGGATGTCGGGTGGGTCGGCGCGGTCAGCCCGACCCGCTACTTCGACCCGGCGGGGGTCCTCCTGTACGGGGAGTACGACCCTGTGGGGGCGCTGCTACTGCTCGGTGTGGCAGCCACCGCCGTCGCGCTGGCTGTCGCCCGTTTCCGGCGGGCCGATATCGCCTGACCCGGGCTGGGCAAGACCTGCCTCGGCCCCCACAGCGGGACCGCAACACACATTGACCTGCCCGCGGAGTCCAAGGCATGGACCTCACGGGCTCGCGCGTGCTCGTCACCGGCGGGGCAGGCTTTGTCGGCTCACACCTCGCCGACCGACTGGTCGCGGACAACGATGTCCTGGTCGTCGACGACTGCTCGAACGGCGACGCCGGGTGGGTTCCCGACGGCGCCGAGTTCGTCGCGGGCGACTGCACGGACCCTGCCCTGCTCGCCGAGGTGCTCACCCCGGACGTGGATGCTGTCTTTCACTTCGCGGCCTCGAAGGCGGTCGACACCGACCGGCCCCGCGCGCAGTTCGAGGACAACACCGCGATGACCTACAACGTCCTCGAGCGGATGGCCGAGGCCGGCGTCGACGAACTCGCCTTTACCTCCTCCTCGACCGTCTACGGCGAGGCCCCCCGGCCAACCCCCGAGGACTACGCCCCGCTGGAGCCGATCAGCCCGTACGCCGCCGGAAAGGTGGCCGAGGAGTCCCTGGTCTCGACGTACGCCCACAGCCACGGGCTCCGGGCACACGTCTTTCGCTTTGCCAATATCGTCGGCCCGCGTCTCAGGGGGGCTGTCATCCCCGACTTCATCGGGAAGCTCCGCGAGGACCCCGCGGAGCTGACGGTCCTCGGTGACGGCCGCCAGGAGAAGTCGTACATGCACATCGAGGCGTGTCTCGACGCCATGTGTCACGTCGTTGCCCACGCCGACCGCGACCTGAACGTCTACAATCTCGGCACCCGGACCACCACCAGCGTCGACCGGATCGCCGATATCGTCGCCGACGAGATGGGCGTCGACCCGGAGTATCAACACACCGGCGGTGACCGCGGCTGGACCGGTGACGTGCCCCGGATGCGCCTCTCCGTCGAGAAGCTCGCAGGGCTGGGCTGGGAGCCAACCCGGTCAAGCGACGACGCCGTCCGGCGGGCGACCCGGGAGCTACTCGCCGAACTCTGACCTGGCGTTCCTGTGACCGGGGCTCCCGGTTCGACCCGCGGAACGACAGGGCTAATGACCGGCCACCCCAACAGACGGGTGTGCAGATCGTCGGTTACGTGACGGCCGCTGGCGACGCCGACCGCGCGAGCCTGCTGGTCGCGACAGACGGCGACGTCGAGCGGACCCCGCTGTCCCCCGGGCGCGACCTGGCGTACTCGCTCGGCGACCGTCGCTGTGCGGGGGTGCTGACCGAGGAGGGCCACCGCCCGTGTGATGCGAGTGAGGCGCCGTACTGTCGGGCACACACGAGCCGGTGGCCCTGCGCGCGGTGTACCGGGGGCTGTGACCGCCCGCTAGAGACCTGCCGTGAGGAACACGCCGTCTATCTCGCGGCGTTCGCGCCGGCGACGTTCAAAGTCGGCGTCACCCGCTCGTGGCGGCTGTGCGAGCGGTTGCGCGAGCAGGGTGCGGACCGCGGGGCCCACCTCCGGACGGTCGCCGACGGCCGGGTCGCCCGGCAGGTCGAGGCCGAGGTCGCGGCCGAGGTGGGTGACCGTGTCCGTGTCCCGACCAAGGTCGAGGGCCTCCACCGCTCCGTCGACGACGACGCGTGGGCCGACCTGCTCGCCGGCTTTGCGCCCATCGAAACCGTCGAGTTCGCCTACGACCTGCGCCTGGCCGACCGGCCGGTCCGGGAGACGCTGGCGACCGGTGTGGTCCGTGGCACGAAAGGGCGGGTGCTGGTGCTCGACCGGGCCGGGAGCACCTACGCCGTCGACATGCGTGACCTCGTCGGCTACAGGGTCCGGGCGGAGGAGAGTGACCGGCGTCTCCAGTCGAGTCTCGGCGCGTTCGGGTAGACGACAACCCTTTTCCTTTGGCCCCCGGAAACGTGGGTATGGCAGACGATTCAGAGGAGTCCGCGGAGAGTCAGGACAGCCAGCCAGAGGGCGACGAGGAGAGCAAGTCCTTCCGGGAGCGCGTCGAGGAGATCCGACAGGAGCGCGCCGAGGGC
>CAZQZE010000307.1:0-2656 GCA_964597715.1 uncultured Halobacteriales archaeon | reverse complement strand
GACCGCGACGAGCAGCCACTCGCCGCGGGTCCGGGGGCGCCAGCGGTCGGTGACGGAGGCGGCGTAGCCCAGGATGAGCAGGCCGGCGAGGTCGTAGCGGAGAGCGGCGAACAGCACCGGCGGGAAGAACGCGAGGCCGGCCTTGATCGCGGTGAACGCCGACCCCCAGGCGCCGGCCAGCACGACGAACAGGATCGCGTTCCGGTAGCGCACGCCGGGGGTGAGGAGGGGGGGAACCCAAGGCTTGCGATCGGCCGGGACGGCAGGGGGTGCGATGCGGATCCGGGAGAGCCGTCCCGGCGATCGACGGAGTGACGACACAGAGGGGACGGCGGGGCCGTCACCCGGCGTGCGAGCGTCCCACGCGCGGGCCGTACGCTTAAGGCGGGGCGTCCGCTTACCCGAGACATGGCCGCATACGGCCGGCCGACGTTGCGCGACCTGTTCGACGAGTCCCCGACGCCGCACATCGCGCATCCGCCCCGAACACACCACCGCGACTTCTACCTGGCCTGCGACGGCTCCTTCCGGGAGGACGGGGGCGGGCTCGGCGTCATCATCGAAACCGGGGACGGCGAGCGCCTCGCCCGGCGGTCGCTGAGCGACGACGCCCCCGACAACAACGTCGCCGAGTACCGGGCGCTGCACCTCGGCCTCGACGTCCTCGCCGCCCGCTCACCGAGCGAGGCGCGTGTCGGTGTGCTGGTCGACCACGACGACCTCGCCGCGAACGTCAACGCCGCCATCCTCTCGGCACAGGGTGGGCGCCCGGGGACACCACACCGCGTCAGTGTTCCCCGTGCCACCGGCCTCCACTGGCGAGGGATCCGGGCTCGGCTCCACGGCTTCGGCGCGGTCCGCGCCGCCCGGATCCCGAGTGACCGCAACCCGGCCCACCCGCTCGCCAACGCCCCCGGCCGGTACGCCCACGTCAACGGCGAACCGGACCGCTGTCTGCGCCCCGAACCCGCGAACACCCCCGGCGAGGAGCGCATCCCGCCGCCCTCGCGGTCGGACCGCGGCGCCGGCGACTGAGCGTACCCGCTCGGCTTCTCCCGTCTGCCCTCGGCCCCGGGAGTGGACGGACTGTACTATCTCCATAAGTTATGCGAATGTCTCTCGGTACCCTTCAGAACACTCGAGATGTGTTTCCACAACGTGACCGGAGTAACATTTTAGTGGGATACTGAGTGTATCTATAGGTAGGAGGTAATCGCAACCATGGCAACGAGTCCCAACTCCGGTCACAGCAGACCCACCTCGCGTCGCCCCCTCCGAGACAGGCTGGCAAACCTGTCCCGGTACGACCTTCTGCTGGCCGTGATACCGCTGGCTTTTGCCGTCACGCTCGCCGTCCACGCCGCGCTGGGTGTGTCGTTCAGGGCCGCCGTGGCCGGCGGGGCACTACTCAGCGGCGCCGCGGTCTTTGACGCCCTCTTTTTCAACCCGCCGACCGGTCCGGACCGGTCGGAGTAACGCGACAAGCGTTTTGCCGGCCGGGCTACTGGGTCGGATATGGACCTCACCGACGTCGAGCGACTCATCGAGGAGTCGGTCGCAGACGCCGAGGCGGAGGTGCGCCGGGCCCGCCACGAGGGTGACGACGAACACCTGGCGGCGACGGTTGTCTCGCCGGCCTTCGAGGGGGAATCACTGGTCGACCGTCACCAGCAGGTCTACGACGCGCTGGACGAACACATGACGACCGACATCCACGCCCTGGAGGTTGAGACCTACACACCCGACGAACGGGGGTAATACCTTTTAGCGCGGACCCGCTGGGTGGATGTATGACGTTTGACCCCAACCAGAGCCTCCCACAGGAGGAGGTCACCGAGCGCGTCGACCAGGTAATCGAGGAGAACGAGGTCGTCCTGTTCATGAAGGGGACGCCGATGATGCCCCAGTGTGGCTACTCCGAGCGTGCGATTGGCCTGCTCGGGCAACACCGCGAGGACGTAACGACCGTCGACGTCCTCGAGTCACTGGAGGAGTTCCGGACGGCCCTCGAGCGACACAGCGACCGCGAGACGATCCCCCAGACGTTCGTCGACGGCGAGTTCGTCGGCGGCAGCGACATCCTCGCCCAACTCGAGGAGCGTGGCGAACTCGCCGACCGGCTCGCGGTCTGAGCCCCGGGACGCCACCGTTCCGAACCGACCCGCCGCTACTCCCCCGACCCGGCAGTCCCTCGCTCGTCGAGCCGCCGTTCGTACTTCTCCAGTGACTCCGTCAGTGCTGCCGAGGCGTCGACATCCAGTTCCGCCGCCAGCGCGAGCAGCGCGAAAAGTGCGTCCCCGAGCTCGTCGCGGTCGACGTCGACCGCTCCGGGCGAGTCGCCGTAGTCCGTCGACTCAGTGACCTCCTTCCCGAGTTCGCCGACCTCCGAGACGAGGTCGAGCAACCGGTACGCCGGTGGTGTCTCCAGCCCGTGCTCCGCGACGAACGCCGCGACCCGCTGTTGGTCGTCCATACACCGGGTTCGCGGAGTAGCAAAAAAACCGTCCGGGTCCGCTGCGCTCGGCTCCGGGCAAAACGTGGGCGAAAAAGCGCCCACTCGGCTGTCGCCTCGCGGGCGGTCAGGCGTCGTCCTCGTTTTGCGCGTCCACCACCGCGACGCCGGCGAGGTTGACGATATCGCTACCACCTTTTCCCG
>CAZQZE010000306.1:0-2662 GCA_964597715.1 uncultured Halobacteriales archaeon | reverse complement strand
CCGGGACGCTCGAGGCGCTCGGCGTTCACGCCGACATCGACCGCGCCGAGGAGCGGACGGTCAAGAGCGGCCAGGGGTCGGCCCGTGGCCGGAAGTACCGCCGGCCGACGTCGGTGCTGGTCGTGACAACCGACGAGCCGTCGCGGGCCGCCCGCAACCTCGCCGGCGCGGACGTTGCGACCGCACGCGAGGTCAACGCCGAGGACCTCGCGCCCGGCACCCACGCCGGTCGGCTGACGGTCTACACCGAAGCCGCCGCCCAGGAGGTTGGCACACGATGACAGTAAAGTACCCACACGTCACCGAGAAAGGCGTCGACAAGATGGATTTCCAGAACAAGATGCAGTTCATCGTCGACCTCGACGCGACAAAGGCCGAGGTTGCGACGGCCGTCGAGGAGCGGTTCGACGTGACCGTCGAGGGCGTGACCACGCAGGTGACCCCAGACGCCGAGAAGAAGGCCGAGGTACAGCTCTCCGCGGACGACGACGCACAGGAGATCGCCTCCAGGATCGGGGTGTTCTGAGATGGGACGACGCATCCAGGGCCAACGACGCGGTCGCGGCTCGCCCACGTTCCGGGCGCCGTCTCACCGCTACAAGGCCGACCTCTCACACCCGACCGTCGAGGACGCGGATGTCGTCTCGGGGACGGTCGTCGACATCGAGCACGACCCCGCCCGGTCGTCGCCGGTGGCGGCCGTCGAGTTCGAGGACAGCGAGGGACAGGGTCCCTCGGACAGCCGGACGGAGTCCGGCGACGGCGACCGCCGACTCGTGCTCGCGCCCGAGGGGATCGGTGTGGGCGACCAGCTACAGGTCGGTGTCTCGGCCAGCATCGAGCCGGGTAACACGCTCCCGTTGGCGGAGATCCCGGAGGGCGTGCCGGTCTGTAACGTCGAGGCAAACCCCGGTGACGGCGGGAAGTTCGCCCGCGCCTCCGGGGTCAACGCGACACTGATGACCCACGAGCGCACCGTCACCGTGGTCCAGCTACCCAGCGACGAGGTCAAGCGCCTGGACCCACAGTGCCGGGCGACGATCGGTGTGGTGGCCGGCGGCGGCCGCACGGAGAAGCCGATGGTAAAGGCCGGCAACAAGCACCACAAGATGAAAGCCCGGGGCACGAAGTGGCCAACCGTCCGCGGTGTGGCGATGAACGCGGTCGACCACCCATTCGGTGGTGGCGGCCGCCAGCACCCGGGTCGCCCGAAGTCGGTTTCGCGGGACGCGGCACCCGGCCGGAAGGTCGGGGATATCGCCTCCCGCCGGACCGGTCGCGGAGGTGACAACTGAATGAGTTCTGACTACCAGATCGGCCACGAGGGTGCGTTTACCTACCGTGGTCACACGCTCGAGGAGTTGCAGGAGTTGAGCGTCGAGGAGGTTGCGGAACTGTTGCCCGCACGCACGCGGCGAACGATCAAACGCGGTCTGTCCGTCGAGCACCAGAAACTGCTCGAGAGCGCCCGCGACGCCGAGGCCGACGAGACGGCCGACGACCCGGTCCGGACACACCTGCGCGACATGCCGGTACTGCCGGAGATGGTCGGGGTGACGTTCGCAGTCCACACCGGGCAGAGCTTCGAGCGCGTCGAGGTCGAGCCGGAGATGATCGGCCACTACCTCGGGGAGTTCCAGCTCACGCGTACGTCGGTCGAGCACGGACAGGCCGGTATCGGAGCGACACGCTCCTCCAAGTTCGTGCCACTAAAATAACACATGGGAATCAGCTACTCAGTCGACGCCGACCCCGCAACCACCGCGAAAGCGATGCTCCGGGAGCGGCACATGAGCTTCAAGCACAGCAAGGCCCTGGCCCGAGAGATAACGGGCAAGACCGCCGGCGAGGCCGTCGAGTACCTCGAGGCGGTTATCAACGAAGAGCAGTCGGTCCCGTTCCGCCAGCACAACTCCGGGGTCGGTCACCGGTCGGACATCGACGGCTGGGACGCCGGCCGCTACCCACAGAAGGCAAGCGAGGCCTTTCTCGACCTCCTGGAGAACGGCATCGGTAACGCCGACCACCAGGGATTCGACGGGGAGTCGATGGCGATTATGCACGCCGCCGCCCACAAGGTCGGCGAGACGCAGGGCCGCCGACCCCGCGCGATGGGTCGAGCCAGCCCGGTGAGTACCGACGAGGTGGACGTCGAACTCGTCCTCGAAGAGCCGGAGGAAGCATAATGGCCGACGAACAGCAGTTCATCGAGGATGGCCTCCAGCGCACACAGATAGACGAGTTCTTCGCCGACGAACTCGGCCGGGCGGGCTACGGCGGCATGGAGGTTGCAAAGACACCGATGGGGACCCAGATCGTCCTGAAGGCCGAGAAGCCCGGAATGGTCATCGGCAAGGGCGGAAAGAACATCCGGAAGGTCACCAACACCCTCGAGACCGAGTTCGAGTTGGAGGACCCACAGGTCGACGTCCAGGAGGTCGACGAGCCGGACCTGAACGCCCGGATCGTCGCCGACCGGCTGGCCAACGCCCTCGAACGGGGCTGGTACTTCCGGAAGGCGGGCCACACGACCATCGACCGCATCATGGATGCGGGCGCGCTGGGCGCGGAGATCATCCTCTCGGGGAAGGTTACCGGCGCTCGGAGCCGCGTCGAGAAGTTCAACCGCGGCTACGTCAAGCACAACGGCGAGCCCGCGGAG
>CAZQZE010000305.1:0-2666 GCA_964597715.1 uncultured Halobacteriales archaeon | reverse complement strand
TCGAACAGGTCCGCAGCGAACACCCCGAGGCGAACGTGGTCGTCCACCCCGAGTGCCGCCGCGAGGTCGTCGAGGCCGCCGACGTGGTGGGGTCGACGGCGACGATCACCGAGACCGTCGAGACCGCCGACCCCGGGGAGACCTGGGCCATCGGCACCGAGATCCACCTCGCAAACCACCTCGACCGCTGGAACCCCGAGGTCGAGGTGCTCCCGCTGTGTGGGGACGCCTGTATGGACTGTAACGCCATGCGCCAGATCGACCCCAACTACCTGACGTGGGTGCTCGAGGAACTCCTCGAGGGCCGGGAGCGCAACGTCATCGAGGTCGACCCCGAGACAAAGGACCTGGCCGGCGTTGCGATGGACCGGATGATGGAGCTGTGAGCATGTCGGAAACACGCGAAACGGGGGTACTCGTCGTCGGCGCGGGGATCGCCGGGCTGGCGGCGGCGCTGGCCGCCGACCGTGCGGGTGCCGAGGTGACACTCGCCACAAAGGCAACCCGGCCGGAGTCCGCCTCGACGTGGTGGGCCCAGGGCGGGATCGCGGTCAGCCGCGACGACCCTGCCCAGTTCAAGCGGGACATCGTCGAGGCCTCCGCTGGGGCTGCCGACCCCGACGCCGTCGACGTGCTCGTCGACAACGCCGACAGCGCGGTCCGTGACGTGCTCGTCGACACGGTTGGCGTGGAGTTCGACACGAACGGGCAGGGGTTCGATTACGGTCGCGAGGCCGCCCACGACGAGCCCCGGATCCTCCACGTCGACGCCGCCACCGGCAAGCACGTCCACGTCCCCTTCCTGAACCACGTCGCCGACCGGACCGACGTCACCGTCCTGGAGGACACCGCTGCCCTCGAACTCCTGCGCCACGAGGGGGAGGTCTACGGCGCGATGCTCGAGCGTGGCGGCGAGGTCACCCCCACCTACGCCGGTGCGACCGTCATCGCAACGGGCGGGGTCGGCGCGCTCTACCCCCGGTCGACGAACCCGGCCGACGCCACCGGCGACGGCATCGCGATGGCCGCACTCGCGGGAGCGGACGTCGCCGACATGGAGTACGTCCAGTTCCACCCGACAGCCTACGTCGGCGACGATGCCGGAGAGAGTTTCCTCGTCAGCGAGGCCGTCCGCGGGGAGGGCGCCGTCCTCCGGAACGCCGACGGCGAGCGGTTCATGCCCGACTACCACGAGGCCGCCGACCTCGCGCCCCGGGACGTGGTCGCCCGCGCGGTCACGGCCGAGCGGGAGGCCACCGGCGAGGTGGTGCTCGACGTCTCCCCGCTTGACTTCGGGGGCGAGTTCCCCTCGCTGGCCGGGAAGTGTCACGACGCCGGCGTCGACCTCCCGCACATCCCGGTCGCGCCCGCCGAGCACTTCCTCTGTGGCGGTATCGACGTCGACGACCGTGGCCGGAGTTCGCTCGGCCGGCTCTACGCGGTCGGGGAGTGTGCCCGCACCGGCGTCCACGGCGCGAACCGGTTGGCCTCGACCTCCCTGCTCGAGGGGCTGGTCTGGGGGCTGCGCGCCGGCGAAGATGCGGTCGGCAACGAGGTTCGGGACCTCGAGCCGCCGGCGTTGCTGGACCGAGACCCTGCCCTCCCGGGGAACTTCGCGGCCGGCAAGTTCCGCCGCCTGCGCCGCGTGATGGACGAACAGGTCGGGGTCGAGCGGACGACCGAGGGGCTCGGCCGCGCACAGGCGGTGCTCCGGCGGCTCAAAGGCGAGGTCGACGCCTACGCCCGCACCCGTACCTCGCGGTCGCTGTACGAACTCCGCTCGGCCTCGGTGGTGGCGTTACTGGTCGCCCGGGCGGCCGCCGAGAACGGGGAGTCGGTCGGCTGTCACTACCTGGCCGACGAGGGCAACGAGACCGGACAGGCGGGTATGACCGCCGACACAGTATGAGTCTCGTCACCGACAGCCAGGTCGAGACCTGGCTCCGGGAGGACCTCGGTCACCGCGACGTGACCAACCACGTCGCCGGCAACACCGAGGGTCGGGTCGTCGCAAAGGAGACGGGTGTGGTCGCAGGCCTCGAGGCCGCAGTTGCCGTCTTCGAGTATCTCGGCGTGACGGCCGAACCGCTCGCGGAGACCGGTGACCAGGTCACAGCGACGGACAGGCTCCTGCGCGTCGAAGGGACGGCCCGTGACGTGCTGCGAGGGGAGCGCGTGGCCGTCAATATCGCCGGTCACGCCTCCGGGGTCGCCACCCGAACACGGGAGGCCGTCGACGCCGCTCGCACAGTCAGCGACGACGTCGCGGTCGCGGGGACCCGGAAGACCACACCGGGGCTCCGGGGTGTCGAGAAACGCGCCGTCGCGGCCGGGGGTGGGGACACCCACCGGCTCGACCTCTCACACATGGTCATGGTCAAGGACAACCACGTCGCCGAACTGGGGCTCGCGGCTGCTGTCGCGCAGTTTCGCGAGCGAGCCTCCTTCGCCACGAAAGTCGAGGCCGAGGTCGAGACGCCGGAACAGGGGCCGGTCGCCGCCGACGCAGGGGCGGATGTCGTCCTCTTCGACAATCTCCCGCCCGCCGAGGTCGAGCGCGGCGTCGACCTCCTGCCCGCGGACACGCTGGCGGAGGCCTCCGGCGGAATCACCGTCGCCGACGTGCCCGGCTACGCGGCGACCGGTGTCGACGTGATTTCGATGGG
>CAZQZE010000304.1:0-2686 GCA_964597715.1 uncultured Halobacteriales archaeon | reverse complement strand
AGCTGTTCGAGAACCTCTACCGGAACAGCGTGGAACACAGCAACGGCGAGGTGACGGTGTCAATCGGGGCAACAGACGACGGCTTCTACGTGGCGGATACCGGCCCCGGTATCCCCGACTCCGAGCGCGAGGCGGTCTTCGAGGCGGGCTACTCGACCGACGAGGGTGGCACCGGCTTTGGCCTGCGGATCGTCGACCAGATTGCGGACGCCCACGGGTGGGAGATTACCGTGACCGAGAGCGACCGGGGCGGCGCACGGTTCGAGGTCACCGGCGTCGAGTTCGTCGACCGGTGACAGACGAGGCGGGCCGACAGGACGACGGGTGACTCACAGGGCGGCGATACCGTGTCAGGCCACCGGCGTACCCGCATCAACACCGGACGGTCAGGAGTCGGTGGAGAACGCCTCGAGCGAGGAGTTGAGCTGGCGTCGCACCCGAAGGCCTGTGCGGAACCTGTCGATAACGGCTGACTGGTGGGTCGCACACGCGAGGACGGCCAGCCCACCGTTACCGATCGGGATGACCGGCTGCTGTGTGTCGTACGCCGCGTGGCGACAGCCAGGACACGTGACGCCGCCGGCGGGACGGTGGTCGAGGAGTTCGGGGTTACCGTCGGTCGCGAGCCCACAGAGCGCGCTGAACTGTTCGAGGTGGTCGTCACACCCGACGAGCGGGACCGTGAGATGGTCGAGAAGCAGAAACGAGACACTCTCTCTACCCGGCGAGTCGAGGGCGGACTCACAGGCAGTACACCGGATCGACTGGGGCCCGTCGGGGGGTGCTTCCGGTGGGTGGAAGCTATCGGCCGTGTCCATGGTTGAGAGACAGTCACACTTAGTGCGCCAGGCGGGTAAATGGCGGGATGGGCCTGTTCGACCCGTGTGGCGGTGGACACCGGCACAACAGACCGCCGACCCGGGTCGACAGTGACCGGCGGATGCCGACGACGCCGTTGTGAGACGCCCGTCGGTCGGTGCCCCGCTGCCATCGACGGAACGGGGCGTGCTGACGGGGGATGTCGATATCAAGCAGGTCCGACACGCAGGTGGACTCGGGGTGTGGAGTATGTACTGGCATGTCTGGTACTCCGGAGGGACGGTCACCGTCACCGACGCCGACGACCGCACGTGCACCTTCTGACGGCGTAGACTGGCGGCCCAGTAACCGGGCTCGCGTGACTTCGACCGGAGTGGCCTGGAGGAGACGAAAACGAGGTCAGCAGCCCTGTGCCCGGACGCCGAGTTCGCCGAAATATGTATTTTTCTATCGGTGGCATTATACACCATGGCCGAGGACGCTACTATCCTCCACGTCGACGACGAGCCCTCGTTCACCGACCTGACGAAGGCGTTTCTCGAGCGCAACAACGACAGGTTTCACGTCGAGACAGTCACGGGTGCCGAGGAGGGGCTCGACGCGCTCGGTGACCGGCCGCCGGACTGTATCGTCTCCGGCTACAATATGCCAGGGATGGACGGCCTCGAGTTCCTGGAGAGGGTCCGCGAGAAACACCCCGACCTCCCGTTTATCCTGTTTACCGGCAGGGGTAGCGAAGAGGTCGCCAGCGACGCTATCTCTGCCGGTGTCACCGACTACCTCCAGAAGGGGAGTGGCACCGAACAGGAGGAGACCTCCTGATGAGGGCACGCGTTAATATCGTGGTAGCGAGGTCCTCGGTATGCGCTATTTCATCTATCCCTTTGCAATCGACGAAGACTGATACTGTCGGCTGTACCGGCACGGGAGAAATCGGCCCACGGGGTGTCGAGTATCTCCGCGCACCTACAGCCAACAGTGTGACCCGATGCTCGAACGCGGCGGGTGAACGCGCTTAGCGAACGGTCCGACGGTGGGTCTGCCGGACGGTTTGTGCGACAACCGAGCCACCGGTCACCAGTCGTGGTCGATATACGCCTCACCGCGGCGGTCGCTGATGAGGTTGACAGCCGCCTTTGCGCCGTCACCGATTGCCACCGAGGTCTGGTACTCCCAGGTGTTGGCTAACCCGGCGGCGTACACGTTATCGGTCGCCCGGTTGGCGTCGTCGGTCCTGATGTGTTTGTCAACTGTGAACTCGCCGTCCCGCCCACTCGTGTACTCGATTTCGTCGCCCAGCGGCTCCAGGAAGTCGAACTCGTCGGCTGTCGCAATGACCACCGTCTCGGCGCTGTACGTCTCGGCATCCGCGGTCGTGACACTGAGCGGACCCGGTGTACCCGCCCGGGTGAGACTGGTCACGGTCGCCTCCCGGATATCACCGTCAAATGCCCGAACCCGCTCCTGCCCGGTGTCGATAATCTCGTCGCCGGCAATCAGGTCCCGTGTCACGAGATTTTGGATCTTGTCCGTGCTACACACCAGCGGTTCGCCTCCGCTCAAAACCAGCGTGTCGAGTTCTGCCTTTGCAGTCAATACGGCGGCTTGGAGTCCGGCGACTCCGCCACCGATCACGAGGACATCGCGCATGTATTCGAGTAGACCGCCGGCGGTATGTTATTTTGCCCAGTCCACAGTCGCTGACCCACGGTGTGGCGGCCTGGCTCACCCTGACCGGTCGCGTGCTCGGTGCGTGGGTGAGTTCCGGCGGTGATCGGTTCTCGTGTGGGTCGCGGCCAACGAGGTCCGCCCGGTGACCGGGAGAGGGTCCCCGACAGTTCAGCACGCTATACCCGGCGGGCGACAG
>CAZQZE010000303.1:0-2745 GCA_964597715.1 uncultured Halobacteriales archaeon | reverse complement strand
TCATCGGTGAGGACGACGAGATGATCCTCGTCGCCACCGACGAACCGACACCGGAGATCCTTGACCACTGCCTCGCAACGATTGAAGACGCCGACCTCTCGGGGGCAGACCTCTGGTTTGTCGACCTCTCTGGACGCAATCTCACTGATGTTAATCTGTCGCAAGCAGATTTACGACATGTCGAATTCGAAGGCGTGAGTGCGAATCAGCAGACGAGAGTCGGGAAGATGTGCCCCAATCCCTCCGACCCGGATGAATACAATCAGCTTGCTCAGGGGTACCACGAACTCAAAGAGGCACTCAGTAAGGAAGGGCTCAGTCGACTTGGCCGACGTGCGCGGGCACTCGAACAGCAGGCGCGAACCGCTGAGGCGTGGCGCCGATTCAGAGGGCAACTCAGAGCGCGTGTCGAGCAGTTGCGAACCCCCGACGGGTGGCGCCAGTGGCTCATCCCACCGTGGCCCGACCCCGAGGTCCGCACACAACTGCTAACATCTGTCGGCGGCACTCTCTCTCGGCTGCTCACGGGCTATGGCACCCGGCCGCTGTATACTGTGCTGTGGACGGTGTTGATCATCGGTGTGACGAGCGTGTGGTTCGCGGTCGGTCCGACTCCAACCCACGGGTGGAGAGGTGGGCCACTCTACTACTCGGTGGTCACGTTCGTGACAGCGCCCCCTCACCCGCCGGATGGGGTCGGGATGGTCACGCAGGCCACTGTGCTGGGTGAGACGTATCTCGGCACAGCGCTAATCGTGCTGTTAGGCTACGTCCTCGCCACCCGCGAGCAGGTCTGATCTGCGCAGGGGTGCCGGCCGATAGCGCCGAGAAGTCGGGACCGAGGACCGGGGCGAAGCGACGGCGGTGACGCTACCCTTCGGCCTCCAGTTTCTCCTCAACGTCCGCGCGGAGTTCCGTCTTGAGGATTTTGCCGACCGGGTTACGGGGGATTTGGTCGACAACTTCCAGCCGTTCGGGGAGTTTGTAAACGGCTACCTTCTCCCGCAGGGGGTCGGTGATGTCCTCGAGCGTGAGGTCGTCGACACCGTCCTGCGGCACGACGTAGATGCACGTCCGTTCTCCCAGCTTCGGGTCGGGCATTGCCACCGCTGCAGCGTCTTTCACCTGCTCGTTTTCGAGAATCAGATTCTCGACTTCCCGTGCGGAGATGTTCATACCGCCGCGGATGATGATGTCCTTCTTGCGGTCAAAAAAGCTGAGGTAGCCGCCGTCCTCGACCCGAAAGAGGTCCCCGGTGTAAAAATACCCCTCCTCGTCGAAGGCCTTGTCGTTGAGTTCGGGTTGGTTGTAGTAGCCGGGAAAGACGTTCGGGCCATTGTAGGCAATCTCCCCGACCTCACCGGGTTCAGTGCGCTCAGTCCCGTCGTCGACGACCTTCGCGTCGACCTGAGCGGCCACCTTCTCGGCGAGCTTGTCGTTCAGGTCCCACTCGAGGTCATCGCGCAACCAGGCGAACTGCTCGACGCGCTGTGCGATTGGCATCGTTGGGAGGCTCGTGAGCCCTGTCCCCTCGTTTTGCCCCCAGACGTTGATGATATCGATGTCCCACCGGTCTTTGAACTCCCGGAGCGACACCTCGGAGGGTGGCGCCGACCCGGTAATCACTGAATCCAGCGTGCTCAGGTCGAAGTCGTCGGTATTGGGGTGTTTCACAATAGCATTGAGCATTGCAGGAACGAGGATGGTGAAGTTGACCGCCTCGTCGATAATCTGGTCGACCATGAGTTCCAAGTCGAGCGGGTGGTGAATGACGAACGTGCCGCCTGTCCAGAGCCAGGCGACCAGGCCCACACCGACCCCGGTCATGTTGACCATCGGGACATTCACCAGCACCGTGTCGCCGTGACTGAGCTGGCTACTGCCTTTCAGTATCGAGGCCTGTGCGTTCCAGTTGTTGTGGGCCATGGGACACGCCTTCGGGTCTGCCGTCGTGCCCGACGTCCACTGGATATTGAAGACCTCGTTGGGGCCGACCTCGGGGAAGCGCGACTCGTCGACGGGCCCCGTGGCCATGGTCCGGACCTCCTCGAGCGAGATGGTCTGTTCGAGGCTGTCGTACTCGGTTCGAAGCTCCTCGCTCAGCGCGAGAAAGTCGTAGTCGGTCCGGTCGGTTCCGACATACGCCGCGGCGTCGGCGAGGTCGGTCACGTGTGTAAGCTCGTGGCGGCGCCACTCGACCGGCAGCGGCGAGATGACCCCGCCGGCACGCGCGACCGCGAGGTACAGCGCCGTGAGCTCCCAGCAGTTGGGCAGCTGCACCACGACGATATCGTCCTGTTTTATTCCTTCGTTCCGGAGCCCCGTGGCGATGGCGTCGACGCGCCGCCGGAACTCCTCGTAGGAGAACCGCTCCTGGTCGAGGCCCAGAAGCGCGTCCTTGTTCGGCGGGTCGACGACCGCCTCCCGCTCGGGGTGGTTGCGGGCGTGTTTGTCAAAACGGTCGAGCATCGTCCACCCGAAGGGCTCACCGAGCTGTTCGTACTCGCGTACCTGTTCGTCCGACGCTAATATCATGCTCGTCTAGTGGTAACAGTGGACATAATAAACCACCGCTCCCCCCGGTCAGAACGTCGACAGTCGGCAGGAGGACGCAGTCACGTTCGCGGGAGCACTCGACGACGCGGCCGGGGAGTTGGGCGCCGCCGGGCGGGCTGGTGACGACGACGGTCTCGAGCCCGAACGCGCAGACGGCTTCGCCAAACCGGCCACAGACCCCCTCTCATT
>CAZQZE010000302.1:0-2752 GCA_964597715.1 uncultured Halobacteriales archaeon | reverse complement strand
GGACGTACACCTCGCCGTGCTGGAAGGGGTTCATCGTCCCCGCGTCCACGTTGAGATAGGGGTCGATCTTGACGGCGGTGACGTCGAACCCGGCGTTGGCGAGCAGTCGCCCCGTGCTGGCGGCTGTGATGCCCTTGCCCAGCCCCGACATCACACCTCCGGTCACGAAAACGAACTTCCGCCCCAGGCTCGGGTCGTAGCCCGTCTGCTCCGTTGGCATACTGACGGTGTGCCTGGCGTCGCCTAATGCGTTACGGACCCGCCGGCTTTTGTGACCGACCGCCAGGCGTCCCCGGAGACGACAGGACCGGTCAACGGCCCGTCTCGAGCGCGGCGGTCAAAGCGTCCGTGACCTGCTGTGCCACCGTCTGCTGTTGTCCGACAAAAGAGTGGTCCGCGGGCACGCCCGTCACGCTCGCGTCACGCTCGCGGGCGCGCTCGACGACCGGGCCCCAGTCGACGGTTTCGTCACGCTCGCCGTAGACGACCTGTAGCGGCGACGCAACCCGGTCGACGGCCTCCGCGACCGACGCCCCACCGGAGGAGGCAGGCGGGGCGAGGGCGGACACCGCAACAGGCGTCGCCCCGGCCTCACACGCCTCGGCTGCCGCGAGCAGACACACGCCGGCCCCGAAGCTGTAGCCGAACACCCCTGTGTGGTCGTACCGTTCGCGGGCCCACGAGAGGGCCCCACGGGCGTCCCGGCGCTCGGCGCGGCCCCCGTCGTAGGGGCCGTAGTCGACCCGCAGGCAGGCAACCCCGCGCGCACAGAGCGCCTCGCCGACCGCCCGGAGACGGGCGTCCCGGCGGTCACCGCCCATCCGAGGGTGTGGCGGGCAGGCGACGACGATAGCGTCGGCGTCGCCTCCCTCCGGCGTGTCCAGTGTCGCCTTCAGCTCCCGGGGCCCCTGTATCCGCAGCCGCTCGGTGTCGACCATACCCCTCCTACGCGTGTCGGAATTTTAAGTCTCGTCGCCGACAAACGTGTGTATGGGAATACTCTCGCGTGCGTCCTACGTCATCAAGTCGAAGCTCAACGCCCTGGTAAACAGCGCGGAGGACCCGACGCAGACGCTTGACTACTCATACGAACAGCTTCGTGACGAACTCCAGGACGTCAAACAGGGGGTCGCCGACCTGACCACCCAAAAAAAGCGCCTGGAGATCCAGAAGCGCCGGCTCGAGGACAACGTGGAGCGCCACAACGAGCAGGCCCGCGAGGCGGTCCGCCAGGACCGTGACGACCTGGCGCGGCGCGCCCTCGAGAAGAAAAAACAGAAGATGAGCCAGATCGAGCAGTTGGAGGCACAGGTGGGTGACCTCGAGCGCAACCAGGACGACCTGGTCGAGAAGAAAGAACAGCTCCAGCAGCGCATCGAGGAGTTTCGCACGCGAAAGGAGACAATGAAGGCCCGTTACGAGGCCGCCGAGGCCAATGCCCGCGTCTCGGAGGCGATCACCGGTGCCGGCGACGAGATGGACGAGGTCACCCGGACCATCGAGCGCGCCGAGGAGCGTACCGAGGAGATGGAGGCCCGCGCCGCGGCGCTCGACGAACTCCGCGAGCGGGGCGCACTGGAGGAGGGCATCTCGGAGCAGAGCAAGCTCGACCGCGAACTCGAGGAACTCGCCGAGCAAAGCGGCGCCGAACGGGAGTTGGAGACCCTAAAGGCCGAGATGGCCGACGACGACGAGGAGGTTGATGTCGAGGCCGACGTCGAGACGGGTGCCGGGGCGACCGAGCACGCCGGAACGGGTGCCGAGGCCGACGTTGCTGTCGAGGACGTGCCCGATGTCGACGAAACCGAGGTCGACGCCGAACTCGAACAGCTCAAAGAGGAGGAAAACTGACCCACAGGACGACCCGGCAGGCGGTGAGGGGCGAGGACAGCACCGACGGCGCTCATATCAGCGGCGTATACCCGTGACAGTCGGTAGTATCAGGCTCGGTAACGGGGCGACCGGGTGAGCGGCACACGAGCGGGACGGTCACCGTCGGTGGCGCCACAGGACAACACCAACGCCGGCCAGCGCCAGCAGGGCCGCGACCGAGCCGAACTGGAAGAGCATTCCAAAGCCTGCTGCGGTGTCACCGGTCGATGGCTGTTCCTCCTCCCCCACACCGTAGCGCTCGCTGACTGTGAGCTGCCCGACTGTGGTGCCATCGACGGCGACGGTCCCCGGTGTCGCCTCGAACTCGACCAGGACAGACCGGCGTTCGCCGGGTTGGACGACGACAGTCTGTTCGGCGACCTGGGCCCCGTCGACCGTTACGTTGAGCGTCTTGAATCCGAGGCTATCGCCGCGATTGACAACTGTCGCGACAACGCTCGTCGTCCGGCCGGCCTGGACCCAGTCGGACAGCCCGTCAGCGTCGATCACCGACAGCTCCGACGCGTTCCATGGCGTCACGGCTGTCGGCGATGTCGGGGTCAGGAGCCCGGGCTCCGGCGAGCGGTCGGTTGAGGACGGTATCGTAACCGGCGTTTGCGCCGGTTCTGTGGGCTCCGCGGTGGATGTCGACGTCGGCTCTGCTGTTTGTTCCGGGGTGGACGCCGTCCGAGGCGCCGTCGGCGTCGGCTCCCTGGCCGGGGGCTCCGGTGAACCGTCCCGGTCTGCGGCCTCCGGTTCGGCATCTGTGGTATCCCGTTGGCTCCCGCCAGCGTCGTCCTGCTGTTTGCCGGTGCTGTCCTGGCCAGCGTCGTCCTCGGCTGTGTCGTCGTTACCGGTGTCTCTCTCATCGTCCTCAGCA
>CAZQZE010000301.1:0-2775 GCA_964597715.1 uncultured Halobacteriales archaeon | reverse complement strand
GTCGTCTCGCTGATCGGCTTTCTGGTGGTCGTCGAGCTGACGGCGCCGCTGAACGTCCGGCCGCGGTGGCGCTCGCGGCTCAAGTGGCTCATCGGCCTCGGGCTGCTCGTGTTCGGCTACATCGTCGTCCGCCGCGTGCTGGCGATCCTCCCCGCCGGGGTGGTCTGATGCGGCTGCTCGGGACCGAGGTGTCGCTGCCGCGGGCGTTGCTGGCCGGGCTCGCCGGGTTAGTCCTCCTGGCGCTCGTGCTCGTGGGGTTGTTCTCGACGGCCGCCTTTGGCGCCTACAACCCCAGTTGGGACGGAACGAGTGAGCTGCGGACGCTCGCCGACGGGCAGGCCGAGGCGACGGTGGTCGCCCGCGACGTGGGCGCCTACGGTGAGACGACACCCGAGGAGACGGTCGCGGTCGTCCTCTCGCCGACCGAGGCATACAGCGCGAGCGAGACCGACCGGCTCCGCCGGTTCGTCGAGGCGGGCGGGACGCTCGTTGTCGCGGAGGACTTCGGCCCGCACGCGAACCCGCTGCTCGCCGGGCTGGGGGTCGGGACCAGAACTAACGGGACGCTGGTGCGCGACGAGCGGTTTTTCTATCGGAGCCCGGCGCTACCGGTCGCGACGAACGTCTCCGCGAACCACACCCTCACCCAGGGCATCGAGGGGGTGACGCTGAACTACGGGACGGTGCTCGACCCGGGGCCGAACGCGACGGTGCCCGTCAGCACGTCGGCGTTTGCGTACCTGGATACTAACGGCTCCGGCGAGTTGGACGAAACCGAGACCGTCGCCTCCTTTCCCGTCGTGGCCGTCGAGTCCGCCGACGAGGGCCGGGTGGTCGCGGTCTCGGACCCCAGCGTCTTTCTGAACGCGATGCTCGAGCGGGAGGGGAACCGCCGGTTTGCGACGACCCTCGTGGACAACAGGACAGTACTACTCGACCTCTCACACACCTCCGGCGTGCCGCCGCTGACGGCGGTCGTGCTGGTGCTTCAACAGTCCCCGCTCGCGCTCGGGAGTGTGGGGGCCGTGGCCGTCCTCGCGCTCGCGCTCTGGGGCCGTGGCGGCGGGCGCATATCAGCACGGGTCCGCCAGCGGCTTGCGGTGGGCGTGGGCGGTGACGACGGGCCGAGCGTCGAGCCGGATACGGAGGAGATTGTCACGGCCGTGACGCGGCGTCACCCAGACTGGGACACCGAACGCGTCGAGCGTGTCGCACAAGAGGTTAGTCGGAGCCGTCCGGACGAGGATGATAATGAACCGAGAGACGCGTAGCGGGGCCCGGAGCCGGCCGGGCCGTCGGGAGGAGCGATGAGCGACGCGGACCCAGCACAGGGCGGCGACCCCGAGGGGGTCTACGAGGCGATCAGCGAGGAGGTCGGGCGGGTGCTCGTCGGCAACGAGGCGGTGGTCGAGCAGCTGACGGTCGCGCTCTTTACCCGCGGACACGTCCTGATGGAGGGGGTCCCGGGCGTGGCGAAGACGACGATCGCGACGCTGTTCGCGCAGGCCAGTGGGCTCGCTCAGTCGCGAGTGCAGCTGACACCCGACACCCTCCCCGCGGACATCACCGGGACCACCGTCTATCGGGAGGCAACCGGGGAGTTCGACCTCCAGCGCGGGCCGGTGTTCGCGAACGTGGTGGTGGCCGACGAGATCAACCGCGCGACGCCGAAGACGCAGTCGGCGCTGCTAGAGGCCATGCAGGAACGGCAGGTCACTATCGGAGGGGAGACCCTGTCGCTGCCGACGCCGTTCATGATGGTGGCGACTCAGAACCCGATCGAACTCGAAGGGACCTTTGAGTTGCCGGAGGCACAGCGGGACCGGTTTCAGTTCAAACTCGCTGTCGGGATCCCCGACCGCGAGACCGAGCGGGGCGTGCTCGACCGGTTCGACGAGCAACCCGGGCTCGGGCCCGAGGACGTCGAGGCGGTGGTCTCGGCCACGGACATCCAGGCTGCCCGAGAGGCCGTCACGGCGGTCCACGTGGCCGAGCCGGTCAAAGCGTATATCCTCGACGTGGTCGGGGCAACCCGTGAGAGTTCGGCAGTCGAATACGGGGGGTCGCCGCGGGCGTCGCTGGCGCTTTTAAATGGCACGAAGGCGTGGGCGGCGTTGCGGGGCCGGGACTACGTTATCCCCGACGACGTGAAAGCGCTGGCGCGGCCGACACTGCGGCACCGACTGGTGTTGAGCGCCGAGGCCGAACTGGGCGAGCGCAGCGCGGACGCGGTGGTCGAGGAGATTCTGGAGGACGTCCGGCCGCCGAGCGCGGACGCGGAGTTCGCGGCGGTACCCGAGACAGGGGGGTGAGGACAGACTGCACCCGTAGACGAGGGCTACCTGGCTCTCGACAGCCCCGGAGAGCGGTGCGCCCGGTCACTGGCCGCGTCTCGGGGTTATCGAAGCCGAGAATAGCGGCGTTAGGGAGTTCCTGCACCGATGCTGTCAGTATCATAACTTCTTTAAACGTCTCGTGCCACTTCGACATATTAATAAATCAGAGACAGGTTCACGTGAAAGGCAATGGTCGGGGAGAACTGGGCACCGACGGCCCACAACGCCCGGTTCTGAACCGTCTCTCCTCCGCGCGAGCGGAGAAGTATGATCCTAATCCTGCGTCGATGACAAGCACGGCACCGACGGGGGCCGACTCAGGGGACCTCATTCAGCAGGAGCCAGGCGACTCGAGCCCGTCGGACGCCCGGGACGCCGACGGGTTGCTGGTCGGAGCGGACAGCGACCAGTCGCCGGTGTTGAGCGTGGTGGTGCCGAC
>CAZQZE010000300.1:0-2779 GCA_964597715.1 uncultured Halobacteriales archaeon | reverse complement strand
GCACGTTGGCCGCCCCGTGTGGTGACGGTACACAGGCGTGAGCGTTAATGCGCAGTTAGCCGGAGTTCGTCCCGGAAGACAGGGGTTCGACTGTGGACGGCGGTTCCTATCGCGGCACACGGGTCACGGGACCGAGACGACAGTGCTGTGCCGACGACAGTATCTTTGCGGGATATCGAAACAAAATACTGGGGCAAGCGCAACGTTTAGCACCGATAGTCGCCTGTACAGTGTATGGAGTGTACGATTATCGGCGGCGGTGTCCACGGCTTATCCACGGGGGTACTTCTTCAGTATCTGGGCCACGACACGACACTGGTCAGCGAGTCGGTTGCGTATATCGACGGCCCGGACGTTCGGAGTGTCTGTACGGACTACGCGGCTGCGTCAGTCTATCCCGTCCAGGTGGAGTCGGAGTACTCCGAGGACGAGCTGATCCGGCAGGCCGAATCGACATTCGAGCCGTTCTGTGAGGCGGACGGGGTGCCGGTCCGGAAGCACAGACACTACTACGTCTACGAGGACGAGCACACCGAGCCCAACCCGGACCGGATGGGTGTCCAGGACGTAACGGCGTACGACGGCGAGATCCCCTCTCGTTCCGGCCACACTGTTCGCGGCGGGTACGTCTGCGAGGAGTACTTTGTCGAGATGCCGGAGTACGTTCCGCAGTTACACGACGCGTACCTCGCGTTGGGCGGTGAGATAGAGCGACGGACGGTCACACCCGAGGACCTGGCTGCCCTCGAGGGACAGACGGTCTTCAACTGCACAGGGTACGGCAGTCGGGAGCTGTTCGGTGACGAGTCGATGAAGGCGGTCAAAGGTCACATTCTTCAGCTCCCGTACGACGGACAGGAACCGCTGCCGTTCTCGTACACGTACACGCCGACGGACTACACCCACTACGCGTATATGTATCCCAGAAACGAGACTGTTCTCTTTGGCGGGTCCTACCTGATGGGCGATATCGACGACGGCCGGTGGGAGGGTGAATCCCCCGAGAAGCCGGTGACTATCGACGGTGAGACCATTCCGGAGCGTCTGTACACGGTCAACAGGGATATTATGAGCGAGTATATCGAGGTGAACAGAGACGAGGTCAGCGCGAAACACGGGTTCCGCCCGTACCGGGAGGACGGGATACGGCTCGAGAGAGACGGCAACGTCATCCACAACTACGGGCACGGCGGGAGTGGCGTCTCGATGTCGTGGTGGTCGGTGCTCAAGGCGGTTGGATACGTCGACGACGTCTCCGAGCGTATACTGCCGGACCTCGCCGCGACGGTCGGAGAGGTCGCAGACGCCTGAGTTCCACGGGTATGAGCCACAGCTGACGGTTGAGACGGCCACGGCTTGCTGTAAGGTGTCTCTGACGAGTGTGTGTTGATTATTATCACGCTCGCCCTCGGCCCCGGGCCCGGCTATGAGTGACCCTGGGTTATTCCCCGATTCACAGTCCGTCACAGGTGTCCACACGCCGCGAGGAGGGGGACCAGGCCAGCCGGCGCACCGCTCGACGGCGCGTCGCCGGACCGGCACAGTTAGGCTCCCTACTCCCGTTGACCCGGACGATGGCACTTGGTGGACTCCTGCCGAACGCGCCGGTCGTCGACGTGGCCGTCATCGTCGTCACGGCCGGGTTCATCTGGCTCGGGAGTGGCTGGCTCGAGGAGTCCGCCGAGCATCTCGCGTCGTACTACGGGCTCCCGGCCGTCGTGCAGGGGTCGGTGGTCGTCGCCGTCGGCTCCAGTTTCCCCGAACTCGCGAGTGTCGTGGTGGCAGCATCGGGAGGGTCGTTCGGGCTGGGAGTGGGGGCGGTTGTCGGGTCGGCGATATTCAACATTCTCGTGATCCCGGCGCTGTCGGGTATCGTAACCGACGGGCCACTGGACGTCAGCCGGACGGTCGTATACAAGGAGGCCCAGTTCTACATGATAGCCGTCTCGACGCTGGTGATCACCTTCGCACTCGCCGTTATTTATGTTCCAACCGGTGGTAACAACGCACTTGAGGGGAGCATTACCCGTCCGCTCGCGCTGATTCCGATCCTCCTGTACGGGCTGTACCTGTTCATCCAGTGGCAGGATGTCGGGGACTACGAGAGCAACGACACCGTTGAGGGGGTGCGTGTTCCCCGTGAGTGGGGTCGGCTGGGAGCCGGGCTGTTGGTCATTCTCATCGCTGTCGAGTCGCTCGTCGGAGCGGTCGAGGGGCTGAGTGCCGCCTTCGGGATCCCCGAGTTCATCGCCGGTGTGACTATCATCGCTGCCGCAACTAGTCTCCCCGACGCGCTGGTCAGTGTTCGGGCTGCTCGGGGCGGAAAGGGGGTGACCAGTCTCGGGAACGTGCTTGGCTCGAACACCTTCGACCTGCTCGTGGCAATCCCCGTCGGCGTGCTCATCGCCGGCAGTGCACCAGTCTCGTTTAGCGTTGCGGCACCGATGATGGGCGTCCTGACTGTCGCGACAATCCTCCTGTTCACCCTCCTCCGAACCGGGCTGCGTCTCGGTAGAGCCGAATCGTACGCGCTACTACTCGCCTATCTCATCTTCGTCGGGTGGGTGGTGGGTGAAGCTGTTGGTGCGTTCGGGCTCATTCGAGGCCCATGATCCTCGGCCACCTCGTGGTCACCGCACAAGGGCGTGCGAGTTGCTGGTCGTGACGGGCTCTCTCCCGCGCGGGTTATCGTCGAGGTGTCGGGTCGACAGTCGCTCCCGGGGAGATAGCACACGGTAAGTCATACTGCCGGACAGAAGTACGTGAAGACCGGTGTCGT
>CAZQZE010000299.1:0-2812 GCA_964597715.1 uncultured Halobacteriales archaeon | reverse complement strand
CCGGTCGTCCCCGACGTGTAGTTGATCGTGATATCCTCGTCCTCGTGCATCTCGGGGCGCCGGACGTCCGTCCCGGCCGCGGCGACCGCCTCGTCGAATGAGTCCCAGTCCCCCTCGACGGCGTCGGCGTCGTTCGTGACGAACGTCTCCGTCGGAATCTCCTCGCGGACCGCCTCGACCTTCCCGGCGTACTCGTAGTCGGCGAAGACCGCGTCGACGCCAGCGTCGGTCAGGATATACTCGTAGTCGTCCGGAACCAGCCGGTAGTTCAGCGGCGTGTGGACCGCGCCGACCTGCATGACCCCGTAGGCAGCCGCGAGGTGGTAGTGTGTGTTCGGGTCCAGCACGGCCACGCGGTCGCCCTTCTCGACGCCGCGCTCCTGGAGGAACGCCGAGAAGCCGTCCGCGAGGTCGAACAGTTCGTCGTAGGTGAGCCGGTCACCCGTCGTCGTGACGACCGCCTCCTCGTCGCCGTAGTAGTCCCGTGCCCGGTCGAAAAACTCGGTGACCAGTAGGTCCCGTTGCATGTGTGACTGGCTTTCCCAGTCGCACTTAAGGGTGTCTCGCCTGCGTGGCCGGCCTACGCCGTGTCGGAGACGACGTCGGTGACATCGTACCGGAGCAGGGGGACGGCGACGACGGCCATGGTGGCGACCACGGCCGCCCCGTAGAGGTAGTAGCTGGCCCGGTAGCCCGGCCAGACCTCGACCATCGGCACCGCGAGCAGCGGGCCGAGCACCAGGCCGACATCACCCAACACGTTGTAGACGCTCCCCATCCGGCCGATCTCGGAGCCGGGGGTGATATCCCCGAGGATGGCGAGCAGTGCGGGGCCGGAGCCACCGGTTCCAACGCCGACGAGCGCGACGCCGAGAAAGAGCGCCTCGAGTGTGGCAAAGAGCCCGAGCAGGGCGAGCCCGGCAGCCATGGCGGTAAAGGCGGGGACAGTAATGATCACGCGGTTGTCGAGTCGGTCCGAGACCCGGCCGGCGACCACCATCGTCGCCGAGGAGAAAAAGACCCCCGTCGCCAGCACCACGCCGCTGATCCCGCCCCCGGAGAGGCCGTAGAGTTGCATGTTCGAGGCGGTGGCGTAGGAGGCGACCGTCGAGAGCATCACCCCGCCGAACATGAACCGGATGGTCATGTTACCGACCCCGAGCGGGAAGATACGGGGTTCACGCCGGAGCATCGCCGGAATATCCCGCAGTCGGGCCTGCTGGTCGGTCTCGGCGTCCACCTCGGGGAGGACAAGCGAGGCGACGACACCGGCAACAAAGGCGAGGACACCGGCGATCAGGAAGGCTGCCTCGGCGCTGTAGATATCCGCGACCAGCCCGCCGAGCACGAGCCCGCTCGGGAAGCCAAGCGACTGGCCACCCCGGAGGTAGCCCAGCCACCGGCCGCGGTTGTCGTTGGTGGTGACGTGGGTGATCGTCGCGAAGGCACCGAGAAAGACGAACGCGCTGCCGACCCCCCACATCGCCCGCGCGAGCACGAACACGACACCGGGGTACGAGACCGGGCCGAGCCCCGGGACGGTGAACACGCCGGCGGGCGTATAGAGGCCGAGGACGTACCCGAAGGGCCCCAGCGCCTGGACAAACAGGCCGAGGATCATCGGCCGGCGGGCGCCGTACCTGTCGATGATGTTGCCCGCGGGCGTGTTCATCAGCAGCCGCGAGACCCGGTTGGCGCTGAGGATGACCCCGAGCATCAGCGAGGAGATACCCAGGATCCGGTCAAGCAGCGGCAGCGTCGGGAAGGCGACGCCGGTGGCTACCCCGCCGAACAGGACCCCGCCGATGATCGCCAGCGCGATGGTCCGGATCTCGCCCTCGGTGTACGCCGTCTCGTCGGTTGCCGTCACGTCTGTGCCTGACACCGTGTGTGCTCCCCCGGGAGGGTCTGCGTCCGGCTTCACCCACAACGACTTTAACTGTTGTCTCTTTGGCTGGGGCCCCGTGCCTGCCGGCGACAGCGGGCGCGCCGGCACACCGCTCCGGCGTCACTCCACCACGCCTCGCCCGGCCCGGTGCGCTGTCCCGACACAAACCCTTTGCCGCCGTCAGTCGTGGAGCCGGGCATGACCGACCCCACTGTGCTCGTCTCTCACACCGTCGACGCCGGCTACTGGTCCGACACCGAGGCGCTCCGTGCCGCGGTCGAAACCCGGGTCCCCGGGGTCGACCTCCGGGTCGCGCACACACCCCCGGAGACACGCGAGTTGGCCGGCGAGGCCGACGCCCTGCTCGCAACGCACGTGTCGACGGACCTGCTCGAGGCGGCGCCGAACCTGCGGTGGGTCCAGGCGCTGTCCTCGGGGGTCGACGTCCTGGATACCGAGGCCATCGCCGACCACGGGGTCGCGCTGACGAACGCCGCCGGGGTCCACGCCGAACCCATCGCCGAGCAGGTCATCGGGTACCTGCTGACCTTCGAGCGGGGGATCCACACGGGGATCCAGCAACAGCAGGCGGGGCTCTGGCAGCGCTACAGCGGCGGCGAGGTCAGGGGGAAGACCCTCGGTATCGTCGGCCTGGGCGCGATCGGGGGCCAAACGGCGGAGTACGCACAGGCCTTCGGGATGACCGTGGTCGGGACGAAACGTGACCCCGACACGACACCGGAGCCCGTCGACGAGGTCTACGGCCCCGACGGCCTGTTCGAGGTGCTCCGCCGGTCGGAGTACGTCCTGCTGTCCTGCCCGCTGACCCCGGAGACGCGCGGGCTGGTCGGCCGTGAGGAACTGGGCGCCATGAAGGACGACGCCGTGCTGGTCAACGTCGCACGCGGCGCGGTCGTCGACGAG
>CAZQZE010000298.1:0-2837 GCA_964597715.1 uncultured Halobacteriales archaeon | reverse complement strand
CCGGCGCCGCCGCTCTGTGACAGGGGGACGCTGTGTGTGGCCGACGGTGGCCGGGTGGGACCCCGACGACCCCCGGCCACGGGTTGTCACTGTCAACGCCGCAGACAACGAGAGCCTCCACGGGTGCTCCATCCGTGTGGGGTGACACGGGTCTCTCGGACGGACAGCCGGCATCTCGGTTTCTCGCGTGCAGGTGACCGGCAGGTCGCGGCCGGGGTGACAGGGGTGGCCGCCGGTGCGTGGTCGTCCGTCCACGAGCGCCACGCCCCCGCGGGAACCGTGGGCCGCTGTCCGGTGGCGCGTGGACTACCCCTGTGCCTGGCTACTGGCCGCTGTCTGTTGGTGTGTGTGGTGATAGAAGTACAGCACAGCGTCCCCGTCGCGTGCGCCCGGTTCGAGACACACCCGATGGTAGCGCTCGTTTTCTACCAGGTTTACCATAACACCGTCCTCGTGGACGGTGACAGACTCGTAGACACGTCCACAGGTGGGGCAGTCAGCCGGTGTGTCCTCGGGAACCCGCATATGTGCCGCGTGGGTCCGGGGTTGCTAAACGGTTGTGTCGGCCGGAGCCGGGACCCGCAACAGAGTGGGGGGCCAGGTTGGACCCCGCAGTACCCGAGAGCGGCCGTCTGCCGAATACGAGGGACAGGTGCAGCCGGGAGGGCCAGCCGCCGAGGGACCCGGAGGGTTGATTTGGGCGGCCCTAAGAAGGCCGGGTATGCGAGCGCGGCTGACGACACGGGCCGGGGCGGGAGGCGGTTGGCGTGACTGAGGAGCCGGTGCTGGTTGTCGTCTGTGGGCCGCCGGGGGTGGGCAAGAGCCTCGTTGCGCGGACCGCCGCCGACGCCGTCGGTGGGGCGGTGCTCCGGACCGACATCGTTCGGCAGGACCTCTTCGACGACCCGGGCTACACCGACAGGGAGGTCGAGTGTGTCTACGCGGAGATGTGTGACCGGGCCCGGGAGCGCCTGGCCGCGGGTGCGTCGGTCGTTCTCGACGGGACGTACCGCTCGGTCGCCCTCCGGGAGGCGGTTGCGGGGGTCGGCGAGGAGCGTGAGGTTCCGGCGGTCTTCCTGCGGGTGACCTGCCCGGCGTCGGCGGTCCGCGACCGGATCGCCGCCAGAACCGACGACCCCAGCGAGGCCGAGTTCGAGGACTACCGGGCCATCGCCGCGGAGTTCGAGTCCCTGGAGCGGGGCCACCACGTCATCGACAACGCCGGGAGCGTCGAGCGGACCAGACGGCAGGTGCATGCGGCGCTCGAGGGCTTCTGAGGGGCGACTGGCTGGGCTGTGGTGGGCCCGGTCGGCTCTGACGGACGCCGCCGGCACCGTTTTGCCCGTGGCTCGCACAGACACAGATATGCGTGAGACGGTCAGCACCGACGAGGCACCGGCGGCGGTTGGGGCGTATAGCCAGGGGACCGTGACCGACGACCTGGTCTTCACCGCGGGACAGATCCCGATGACCCCCGAGGGGGACCTGCTCGACGAGGCAGCGGTCGACGTCCAGACCGAGCAGGCCCTGGAGAACGTCCAGGGGGTGCTCGAGGCGGCGGACTCGAGTCTCGAGGACGCGCTGAAGCTGACGGTCTATCTCGACGACATCGAGGACTTCGAGGCGATGAACACGACCTACGAGACCTTCTTCGAGGGTGAACCCCCGGCCCGGAGCGCGGTCGCCGTCGCGGACCTCCCGGCAGGCGTCGGGGTGGAGGTCGAGGCCATCGCGGCCCGGTAGCCCGGCAGACATGGACGCCAGGCAGAAGGACAGCCTGCTGTGGGGCGCGGTCGGGGGGCTTGCCTTCCTGGTGCTCGTCCAGGGGTACGAACTCCTCGCCGAGCAGGGCGTGGCCGTTGTCGTGAAGGCCGGTGTCGCGGTCGTGGTGCTCACGGTGACGGCGCTTGTGGCCCACACCCTCAGACCGCGGCTCGCGGGGAACGAAAGGGCTTAACACGCCCTCCCTCGGAGGTTCGTAACAGGCCAGGATGGCCGAATCTGGTAAGGCGCACGCCTGGAAAGCGTGTTCCCGTTTGGGATTCTGGGTTCAAATCCCAGTCCTGGCGCTGAGCGTTCGGCGGAGCCGCAGTCACCGGCGTTTGAGCCCACTCACAACCCGCTACCGCGCACACAGCGGGGCGAGGGCCCGTTGGTCAATGACCGACACCGATCGTCGCCGGGCTTTGTTGCCAGAAGGGGTTGTAGTCCCGATACCCGCCAGTCAGGCCAGTAACACCGGTCGCACAGGGTGGCAGAGCCCGGTTCCGCACAGAATGGTTGTGTACCATCATCTCAGCGGCGCATATGCTGTTACCGGCCGATGGGGGCCTCGGTGTCCGACGAACGGTACCTCGTGTGTCCGTCTGTCTCGGCGGGTCGGCCGGCGGGCCTCCCGGGTCAGTGCGAACCGGCCTCGTGAGCCGCGGATGGCGGGTACCAGGAGACAGCCCCGCAGAAGGTGACTGGGCCCGCTTGGGCCGCTTGTGTACGACGGATGTCGCTATCCCCATCTACGAAACTCGGTCGGTGCCTGATAACAGATACCAGTAGACTGGCGGTAGGGTGCGGCCACGGCACGGTAGCGGGGAGTTCAGTTGTCGTGGCTCGAGGACTACCTCAGAACCCGAAGCCGCGCCGGTACTGTGGTGGCCCCTGGAGTTCGTCGGTCGCGTCCAGGTCCCGGGCCGCGTGGAGCGTGAAATAGGGGTCCCGGAGGTGTTCGCGGCCGACGATAGCCAGGTCGACCCGGTCGTTGGCGACGACCGCCTCGGCCTGCTCGGCGGTCGTGATTCCGCCGACGGTGCCGACCGCGACGTCCGAGTCGCTCTCCTCGC
>CAZQZE010000297.1:0-2852 GCA_964597715.1 uncultured Halobacteriales archaeon | reverse complement strand
GAGTCCCACCGACAAACCCACCCGTCCACGGGTGGGTAGCCGACGCTGTGCGGTTGTCCGTAACGGTTATGTGACACCGTCAAGTACGTTTTACTGTAAAACGCTCTTTACGACAAGGGCGTTTGACGGACCGACCAATGGCAACAGCACAAGACACACACGGACCGAACGTATCGGCCGGCGCCGGAGTGCTCTTCGGCGCCGGAGCAGCCGCTCTGGGCGTCCTCTCGTCCTCGCGCCCGCTCGTCGGCGTTGCGCTGTACGTGGTGGCGGCGGCGGCGTCACTCGGGCTCTGGCACAGGGCCGACCCGGGGCCGCCGGTCGGCGACGGGGTTGACGGGGCCTCACCCGCGGACACGACGCTGGGTGTCCTCGGCATCGCCTCCGCGGTGGTCTTTCCCGCGCTGGTGGCCGCCGACGGGCTGGGCTACTTTACCTGGACGGGGCTAACCACGGGGGTCGCCTTCGCCGTGGCCGGCGTCTACCTCGTCTTCGGCGGGTTCTCGCTGTTTGAGCTGGTGCGCAGCCGACAGCAATGAGCGGTGTCGTCGACCGGCCCGCACGGGTCAGGCGTCTGGTCGGTGGGTTGGCCGTACTCGGCGGGGTTGCACTCGCCGGGTTCACCGTGCTCGAGCGCCCGCTCGTCGGCGTCGGGGTGTACCTCGCGACCATGCTCGGGGTGGTGCTCCTCCAGTCACGGGCAACGGCGCCGGTGTTCGACGAGCGCGACGAGACAATCTCCCGGGAGGCCGCACAGTGGACGCTCACCGTCTTCGGGTTGGGGTCCGCGGGTGTGTTCCCGGCCCTGACTGTCGCGTGGGGGTTGGGGCTGTTCGAGTGGCAGCCCTGGAGCACCGCCATTGCCCTGTTCGTGACCGTCCTGTTCCTGACCTACGGCGTCTTCCTCGTCGTGTTCAACTGGCGGAGATAGCCGGTATGGACAACTCACTGGACGAATACCGCGAGCAGTGTGGCGTCAGTCAGCGGGAGCTCGCCGAACACATCGGGGTCACACGGCAGACGATCAACGCCGTCGAGCGGGACCGGTACGACCCGTCGGTCGAACTCGTGTTCAAGCTCGCGGCGTTTTTCGAGTGTTCGGTCGACGACCTCTTTCACCCCGATATCGCGGTGGAGACGACCGCCTCGGAGACCGGGGACTGACACCGGCGGTGTGACGGGACGGGACGGCACGGCATCCGCCGCGGCTACAGCGGCTCCGCGCCGTCGATAATGCCCTGTGCGCGCTCGACTAGCGCGGGGACGGCCGTCTCCAGCTCCGCGAAGCCGGGGCGGTCGGACGCCTCGGTCAGGTGGCGCAGGTAGTACCCCTCGAAGACGGTCGCGGCCTCGAACAGCGCGAGCGCGCGGTAGAAGCGGCCGTCGGCAAACCGCCGACCCGTCGCGTCCTCGTAGCGCTCGACCAGGCCCGCCCGGGAGTGGTAACCGTCACGGGAGGGAAACCGTGGTGCGAACTCGAAGGGGAGCCCACAGGCCTCGCGCTCGGTCTCGAACCAGAACGCGAGCAACCGGCCGAGGTCGGCAAGCGGGTCGCCGAGCCCACCCCGCTCCCAGTCGAGCACACCAACGACCTCCGGCGGCGTCTCCGGGGTGAACTTCACGTTACCGAGCGTGTAGTCGCCGTGGACGAGCGTCCGGTCGGCGTCGCCCGGAACGGCCGTCGCCAGCCAGTCGCCGAGCGCCTCAGCCCCCGGAACCTCGCGGTCGGTCCGGCCGCGGTAGCTGGCAAAGCGCCGGCGCCAGTCCGCAACCCGGTCGGCGAGTCCGCGGTCGAGCGCCGTGTCGGTGTCAGCCCCCTCCAGCAGCCGCGCTTCCCCGAGGTCGACCGCGTGGACCTCGGCGAGCGTGTCGACCAACTGTTCGCCCACGTGCCGGCGGTTTGCACCCTCGACGTAAGCCATCGGTTCGCCGTGACGGAGGACCTTCCCGTCCAGCCGCTCGATGACGGTAAACGGTGCGCGGGCGACCCCTTCGTCCGCGACGGCCAGGACGGGACGGGGGGTCGGGAGGTCGGTCCACTCCAGGGCCTCCAGCAGGCGGAACTCCCGGAAGAGGTCGTGTGCCGCCGCCGGCGCGCCGGCGAGTGGTGGCCGCTGGACGACGAAGCGTCGGTCACCCCACATCAGAAAGAGCGTCTCGTTTCCGAGCCCGGGGTCGTGTGGCGAGAGCGCCCAGAAGTCCGGCTCGCCGAGCGTCTCCGCGAGTGCGGTGTAGAGCCCCTCGGTGTCCAGGTACTGACTCGCACCGCCGACCTCGGCGTCGCTCATCTGTCCCCTCCTGCCGCGGCGACGGTCCCGTCACGGCCCGGCAAGCGGGCGACCGGCTCCCTGTCGTCGTGGTCGCACAGCACCAGCGCGGCCACCAGCGTCTTCGCGTGCGTCACAGCGTGCAACTCCGGCATACCTGTGGGTAGTGCTGGCCGCCCTTGGCTGTTCGGCTTCGCGAGCCGGGTGTGTCGGCCGGCGCGTGACGCCTGGTCCGTCGGCCGGCGTCACACGCGCGTCAGACGCCCGTCGGACGGAGCCTCAGGCTTTAAGACCGCCGAACACGCGTCAACGTCTGTGCCGATATTCCGCTCGGACCCGCTCGACGAACTGGTTATCCCGGACGGAACCCACGTCGAGGAACACGACCTCGTGACCGACGGTGACGTTCTCATCGGCGGGCAGAGCCACGTGGAGTTCGGGGTCCGCGGGGGCAACGTCATCGCGGGCGAGCGGGTGAGTTTCGGCGGCCACATCGAGGCCGCGGGCGACTGCCGGCTGGACATGTGGTGTGCGGTCGAGGATGACGTGCTCGTCGGGGAGGACGCCTACCTCGGCGAGCGGGTC
>CAZQZE010000296.1:0-2865 GCA_964597715.1 uncultured Halobacteriales archaeon | reverse complement strand
GCCACAGATCGCAAAGCGAACCGGCGTCGAGGGGTACTCCATCGAGGTCGACGACGACGGATACCTGGACATGGACCACGCCCGCGAGCTGATCGGCCCCGATACCGCGATGGTCAGTGTCGTCCACATCTCCAACACCCTCGGTACCGTGAACCCGGTCGCCGACCTCGCCGACCTGGCCCACGACCACGACGCCTATATCTTCGTCGACGGCGCCCAGTCCGCCCCCACCCGACCGGTCGACGTCCAGGATATCGACGCCGACTTCTTTGCCTTTTCGGGGCACAAGATGTGCGGTCCAACGGGGATCGGTGTCCTCTACGGGAAAGAGCGGATCCTCGACGAGATGGAGCCGTACCTCTACGGCGGGGAGATGATCCGGAAGGTGACCTTCGATGACTCCACCTGGAACGAACTCCCCTGGAAGTTCGAGGCGGGCACGCCGGTTATCGCCCAGGGGATCGCGCTGGCGGAGGCGTGTGACTATCTCGACGACATCGGCATGGGGCGGGTCAGGCGCCACGAGGAGGCGCTGGCCGAGTACACATACGACCGTCTCGCGGAGTTCGAGGACATCGAGGTGTACGGCCCCCCGGGCGACGACCGCGGCGGACTCGTCGCGTTCAATCTCGGCGCCGTCCACGCCCACGACACCTCCGAGATCCTCAACGAGTTTGCCGTCGCCGTCCGCGCCGGGGACCACTGCACCCAGCCGCTCCACGACAAGTTGGGGACACCGGCCTCCGCGCGTGCATCGTTCTACATCTACAACACCCGCGAGGAGGTCGACGCCCTGATCGACGCGCTGGGGGAAACCCGGGACCTCTTTGCCTGACCCGGCCGGTCACCGTACCCCTCGGCCCCCTTTACCGGGGCCCGTCGTCGACCGCGCCACAGACGTTACACACCGACGCCCCTTCCTCCTCGTCGTAGACCAGTGACCCCTCGCCACACGAGTGACACGCCACGTAGCTGACCGACTGCCCGTACCGCGGCTGTGGCCCCTCGTCCTCGGTGTTCCCGCCTCGCCACCAGACCCGTACCCGACTGACAAGCAACTCGAGTATCCGCGACATCACCCCCACTCAGGAACACAGCGACAAAAACCCAGCCCATGGCCCCTCCCCCGCCGGCCGCGGGGCAGTGCGCTACGTTACTGCTCGGCCTCGGCCTGTGGCCCGGGGGCGGGCTCGGACTCCTCCTCGGTGGGCTCGCTCTCCTCGGACCGGGCGGCGACCAGCGCGCCGCTGGCCACGCTGTACATTGGCTCGTCCGGGGAGTGGACACCGCTGATAGAGAACGGGATGTTCGCGTCCTCGAGGTGGTCGGCGAACAGGTCCTCGAACCCGTCCGGGCTGGAGGTTCCGCCGGTCACGACGACCGGGACGTCCAGCCCCTCCTCGATGTCCTCCTCGTCGACCTCCCGCGTGATGTTCTTGATGACGTAATCGAGCAGGTTCTCGTAGTAGATGGCGAGCGCCCCCTCGACGCCGCCGACGTCGGTCCGGAAGTCCAACTCGAAGTCGTCCTCCTTTATACTGGTCACCTTGTCCACCGGCGTTCCGGTGGCCTGTGCGGTCTGTTCGTCCACCCAGTCGCCGCCACGGGCGATAGAGAACTTCATCACCGGGACCGCGTAGTAGGCGAGACAGACGTTGGTCATCCCGGCGCCGAAGCTGATCCCCAGGCCGGTGAAGTTCCGGTCGGCAAGCTCGGAGTAGATCACGGACATCCCCTCGTTGATCGGCTCCGGGTCGTAACCCATGTCGCCGAGCATCGACTCCAGGGTCTTCTCGTGGTACAGTGTGGACACGTCCGAGTCGATCGGGTCGGCCGGACTCGAGTAGTAGAGCCGCTCGTTCGGCCGGGATGGCTCGCCGACCACCTGTTCGGTGATCAGCTTGATCATCGGGATCGCGGAGGACTCCTCGCTCGAGAGGATCCCCTGTTGCATCGGCCGCCGGGTCTCCTCGCTGAAGATGTTCGCAAAGTTGAGGGCGTCGTCCCCGACGACGTACACCTTGTCGTCTTTCCTGATGTGGAGGACCTCGCTGCGCGACAGCATCTGCTCCGCCATATCGCTGTACTCGATCTCGACGAACGAGTTCCGTTGCTGGACGAAGACGGTCTCCGTCCCATCCTGGCGCGCGGAGAGAATATTCATGGTGCCGACGTCTAATCCCTTTGCCATAACGTCTCGTTTCGCTGGGACAGATATAAAATTTCGTCCGATTCAGAGTCACTAGACCGTCCGGGTAGCTACGGTACACTGCCTACGACAGGGGCGAGTGGTCCGGCCACGGTGTCAGAACAGGTCGCGGATGCGGTCGGTCACCGACGACGGCTCCTCGTCCTCCTCCGCACGCTCCTCCCGGAGTTCACGCAGCGCGGACGCCTGCTCGTCGGTGCTCTCGCCGCTTGCCGTCTCGACCTCACCGCCCTGAAGCCCCCTGAGCTGTGACACGGCGTCGTCGACGTCGCCGTCCGCGGTCCGTGTCTCCGTCCCGGAGTCCGGAAGCTCGGACTGGTCGATGTCGTCGAGCGCACTCGTGTCGAGGTCGAGCCGGCGGGTCTCGTCACGCTCGACACCGCCCCAGGAGAGCTCTGTCCCCTCGAGTTCCCGTTCGATATCCGCCCGAACCTGGTCGTCGTCGACGGTCTCACCGTCGTCGGTGTCCGTCCCGGCGACCCCGTCGACTGTGGCCCGTGCCTGGCCACCCGTCGCCTGCTGGACGCGGTGGCCGACGAGTGCCGCACCGGTCGAGGCGATGATCATCGTGGCCCCGAGGCTGTAGACGGCGACACCCTGTGCGCTGTAGTCCGGCGGCTGCGCCACGTTCCAGTTCTGTGGGTAGGCCCAGACGA
>CAZQZE010000295.1:0-2865 GCA_964597715.1 uncultured Halobacteriales archaeon | reverse complement strand
CTCAGCCCGTCAGCACTACTGACGCCGTGCGTGGTGCGCTGGGTCGGCGCCTGTGGGTCGTGTTCGCGGCGCTGGTGTTCGTCTGTGACTCGGCAGCGGCGACAGTCCCGGTTTCCGTTGGGTCCCTCTGTCTTGCCGGAGTGGTGGTGGACCGTTACAGTGGGTCGGTCTGGTTCGAGAACGGCGACGAAACGGCCGTGCCGTCCGGGGACCCGGTCACCAGGCTTGAGAAACCCGACGGCGCTGTGGCAGTCCTCTCGTTTCACTCCGTAGACGAAACCGTCGACACCGTTCCCCACGACGCTGTTTGAGTGCTCATCCCGGCCCGCCCGGTGTGAGCAGGACCAGCACCGGCCGACTGTGGAGGCGACTCTCGTGGCACAGGAACGCGTCCCACCGGTCTCGGGAGTGCTCGTACGGCTTCACCGCTGTGCCGGCCGTTGTCCCTGTCAGCTGACGAATAGCCGGCGGTCGGCCCGTTCGTGAGCGGCCGCCTGAATCTCGACCAGTGGGGCGAACGGTGCCATCGACTCCAACCCGTGGTCGGTGCTCCTGGCGACGGCCTCGTTGACGACGGGCTTCAGATCCTCCAGGGCGGTCTGTGTCTCGGTATGTCCCAGTGAGAGCAGCCGCTGGGCGGCCCCGAGCATGTCCGAGCAAAACGAGTAGGCGTGGACGAGACAGGCCCGCCGCTCCGGGATACCGTCGACGGCTGTCACCGCGCCGAGGACGGCCGGATACTGCTGTGGGGGCTCCCGGTTGGTGTACTCCTGTAGCAGTGAGCCCCCAACAGTCTGTTGACGAATGTCACAGAGCCGGGCACCCGACCGGGTGGCGCTCTCGCGAAACTCCGCCGGCAGCGTGACCGCGTGCAACCGTCTGTCGGCCCTGACGAGCGCGTCGATGTCACCCCCCCCGGCGGCCCGATGGGCGGCGCGCAGCGCGACCAGTTCTGCCGGCCCGACCTGCCCGCGGAGGTACGCTGTGAGCACCTCCACCAGGTCTGTTGCACTCTCGACCCGGTCGGACTGGACGAACTGTTCGAGAGCGTACGACGAGGAGTAACCGCCAACAGGCAGAAAGGAATCTGCGAGTTGAAACGCCGTCAGCACCGACTGATCGTCCGTCACCGGCTCTCGCCCCCGTAGTGCGCGGTACTGTCGGCTTCGTCCCCGTGACACTGTTCGTGGCTATGAGCGGCGTCAGCCCCGCGAGAGTGGCTGTGGCCGTTACCGTGTGAGTGGCCGGCTGACTCGACCTGGCCGTCGAACAGCGCCGGCGAGACACGTTCGCGGCGCACTGTAGCACCTTCGGGGAGGTGTGGTCTGAGTGTCGTCTCGACCTGCGTATCGGACTCGACGGCGGGAACCAGGACCTCCTCCGCTCGGACCGCCATCTCCCAGTGACGGTTCCCCGCAGCGTGTCCCAGCGTCACCGCCGCGGTGAGGTCGGCTGCCGCATCAGCTAAACAGACCACCACAGCCTCGACCGGTTCCAGCACGACCTCAAGACGCGGCCCGTCCCCGGCTCCGGTCGAGAGAACGTCACCCGCTCTGAGCTCGCGCCCGACGACGACGCCGACCTCCCGACCGCTGTCTGTGGTTGTCCGGAACCGCGAGCGACGCCGCTGGTCGCCGCCGACGGTCACCGTCTCCCGGCTTTTGTCCTCGACTGTCTCGGTCTCGGTGTTTCCCTCGTAGGTATCGTAGATATCCATTGTCACTTTCGCCTGTCTGGCGCTCCGGTGCCGACCAGTTGTTGCCTCGCAACGGTCCACCCTGCCCGCAGCTGCTCCCGGACCGGGCCCGCCGTCTCACCGGCCGCCCGGACAAGGAGGCCGGCGTCGTTCGGCAGCCGTGTGGCCCCGGCCGCCGCCGGCCCGTCCGCGACCGCCCGGTGGACTGTGTCACTCAACCCCGCCTCGTCCGATACGGGCGCAACCACATAGAGGTGACCGAACACCTGGTGGTCCCCGAGGATGCCGGGCGTCTGCGGGTCCGTCTCGTCGGGCCGGATGTGCGTGTCGTCGGCCGCCAGCAGACGGCCCTCACTGCGGAGTCGCGTCCGAGCGTAATACCGCTCGAACTCGAAGGCCTCGCCGCGAGCCAGTCGGCCGGGAACGACGAGTTCGCCGACAACTGCGCTCCCGCCGGGTGCGACGTCAACCGTTGTCGACTGGTAGAACCTGGCGTCGGGGTGTAGGATGAGCGGCTCCGGGACGTAGTCCAAGTGGCCGTCGGGTCCCACCGACAGTGAGATGTCACTCTCCGCGTAGTTGTGCGCCATCGAGAACACCTTTGTTGCACTCCCCGTGGTAACGTGTGCGCGAGCCTCCGGGCCGACTGTTACCGACACCTCCCGACGGTCTCCCTGGGCGACTCCGCCACTGGGGGACTGGACGTACACCGTCGCCGTCCGGTCGGTGTGGCCGAGCGACCCCGAGACGTGAAACGGTGCTCGGGCGAAGTCCCGGACCAGTCGAGTCTCCCCGTCACTCCGGGCAAAGGCAAGCTCGAGCCGCCCGTCCTTGCCCGCCGCCCCAGGGGCAGCCTGCGGGACCGACTCGCCGGCGTACTCGCTGAACGTGGGGTGGGGGGCGTCGGCGGCCATCTACACGAACAGGACGTCCCTGTGAACGTGCGAGAGCACGCTGTCGACACCCTCACCGGTCTTGCAGTTGGTGAACGCCACCGGTCCCTCCCGCACCGACTCCGCATCGCGCGCGATGACATCTAAGTCCGCGTCGACGTACTCCGCGAGGTCGGTCTTGTTGACGACCAGCAAGTCACAGTCGACGACCCCTGGACCGCGCTTGCGCGGGATATCGTCGCCCTCCGCCACCGAGATGACGAACAGGGAGTAGTC
>CAZQZE010000294.1:0-2866 GCA_964597715.1 uncultured Halobacteriales archaeon | reverse complement strand
CAACACCTCTGACAACAGCAACACCGACGGGAACGATACCTCAGACAACAACACCTCAGAGGGTAGCAACACTGACGACAGCAATGTCAGCGACAGCGATACCGACGGCACCGATGACAGTGACACCGAGGGTAGCGACCCCGACAACGGCGACTCCGACAACGACGGCAGTTCCGAGGACAACAGCACCGACGACGACAGTGGCTCCGATGAGGGAGATGGGGAAGACGGGGAAGGCGGGGAAGGAGTCCCGATTGAGGGCGACAGCGAGGCTCAGAGCGGGAGTCTAGGCCAGACCGGTGGGCCAGGTGAGGACATCGAAGCCGTGCAGAGTTCCTTCCTCGGTGGCGGCCAGATTCTCCCGCTTTTGTTTTTGATACTGTTTGCGAGTGCCATGGTCGTCATCGCGGCAGTACGCCGGAACTATCTCTGAGCTGAGGCGGTACGGCTCTATCACTTTTGAAAACTGGGGCTGCGGATATATACTACTGGGCGGGCAAATAGCTGCTGTGTCGCGCAGGAGTTCAGGAAATCACGAGCCGGGGTTTCGCTCGTCGAACCCCGCCGTCCCACAGGGGGACCTGTGGGTGGCCATTCGCAAGAGGGCTCGGTTACTGGACCTCCTTGTCCTGGCTGCCATGCCGGCAGTGCTGATTTCCATCTATACACTCCCGGCGTCAACAAAGCTGGCGCTCGTCTTTGAGTATAGCGAGCCAACGGTACTTACGGCGTTTACGAGTCACTTCGTCCACTTTACGCCGATGCACCTCCTTATCAACGCGGCCGGGTACGCCCTGGTAGTGACCCTTGGGTACCTGCTGGCGCTGACCGGGGAGCGGCGAGGACAGTTTTTGATGATGTTTCTCACGTTCGTACTGGTGTTTCCGTTCGGGCTCTCCGGTCTGAATCTCCTGTGGGAGTGGCCGGGCGTTGGCTTTGGCTTCTCGGGTGTCGTCATGGCCTTTGTCGGGTATCTGCCTCTGGCACTGTTGAGCGTGCTCGGAAACCAGTTCGGCCTTCCGGTGGACCAACGACAGTCGAACTGGCTGTTCCTCACCGCGGTGACGGTAGCTGCCTTTGCCGCCCTGTCAGCCCCTCAAACCGTCCCGCTGGCGGCCATCGCGACAGCGTTTACCGTAGCGTTCGTGTGGCGGGTCGTTCGCAGACTCGACTACCGGTCTCTCGCACAGGCGAAGCACACAGTCGCCGCAGCCGGACACGTTGAACTCACCGTGCTCGGGGTGGTCGTCCTCCTCGTGTACCCGTTTGTCACGTTCTCCTCCGACCTGCTGACCGGTGGCGGGATACTCAACGTCTATACGCACGGACTGGGGCTGTGCTTCGGGTACTTGGTAACATACATTGCCGTGTGGTGTGGGCTGTTCGACGCCACGTCCGTGCCGCCTGTCTGACCCACACCGTCGGCTCTCTATCCTGTCCAGGGGTTGCTGAAAGGGTGAACCAGCAGCCCGGTCAGAGGGGCGGCCGGGGCGCCGTGACCCCCGGGGGTGGTCACAGTTAGGTCGGGGCTGATACCGGTGCTGGCCGCAGGGGCACGGACACAACCGAGACAGCACTACCGTCGGTGGATTCGGCGCCGGAGCCGCACTCCTTGGTCAGACTGCCGTGCGAGCGGTGGCACGTCCTCAGTGGCTCGGGCTCGGGCTCGGGCCACCCGACAGGTCGGTCTGAGTCCGTCATATACCGGTCTCACAGGTTGCGGGTTGCGTCTACCTCGACGTGTCGGTTCAGGAATAGCTCGAAGCTGTCCTGAGCGACCGGGTCACCGCGGTTCTTTTCGACTTTCATCCGGTACTTCTCCTCGCCTTTCGAGACGTGTTCGACCGCCCAGACGACGTCGGCGATCGTCAGTGTCGTGTCCCGGAGCACCGGGTTCTGTGTTTGATTGATACAGTGGAGGACCCCCAGCCCCCCGACCTCCATTAGCTGGCGTTTGAGTTCGTTCAGCACCGTCACGTATTTTTCGCTCTCAGCGTTCCGCTCAAGTGGGCTGGTTGGGTTGAGAACTACGTTACACCGGCCTTCGAGGTCCTGGACCTGCTCGAACACGCTGTCGAGTGGGTCGCTCTGCGTACTGTAGTCGTTCGACAGCGTCCGCTTCCCGGTCAGTTTTTTGACCATCTCGCCACCCATGGTGGCCGTCTCTCCGACGAACGAGACTTTGAACTCCATTCCAGGTGTTGCGACCCGACTGAGGTCGTTCCGGACAGCATCTGCCTGACGGAGCGTCGACATGTACAGCGTCGGCCGTTCTTCCATCAGCGTGTGTATGAACGCCTCACTCTGGCTCGCCGGAGGCGCTCGGATCGCAAGCAGGTCGCCGGCGTGCAATCCACCGGCTAACTGACCGTCCAGGAGTTGGTTACCCGTCGAGATACTGTCCGACATGTGAGCTGTATTGGCGCCTTTGGCCCGGCCCTGTCCATTTGTGTGTGATTTTCATTATGTGTCCCCCCGCCTCAGCACAGTGCGTGACCGCCGAATCCCACGCTGAGATATTATTTCTAAGCCCCCCACCCCGACGACTTGGCAGATTTGTCGTCCGTTGTCTACATATACAGTAGCACCGCTGTGGCATAGTCATTTTGGCCAGATGTAGGGCGGTCGTCGGCGTCGTGTCCGTGCCGCCCGGGTCTCGTTCGAACCCGCAAGGCCCGGTTTGTCGCTCACTGGCGGTTATCCGACCCCGAGCCGGGGCCGCCGGATGAGTGTCGGTGCCTGAACACGGGTGTGTCTGAGTTCTGTCCCGCTGAACCCGATAGCAAGCCCTCGCTACTCGGGTTTGTGTGAGTCCGTGGTCGACGATTCCTGTTCACTCCGAGACTCCGGTGGTTCCGGTAGGGTC
>CAZQZE010000293.1:0-2882 GCA_964597715.1 uncultured Halobacteriales archaeon | reverse complement strand
CCATCGGTTCTGTCGAGCCGTGCTGAAAATACTCGCAATAATCCGTATCAGTCCTCGCGGAGCCGCTGACTCGCCTTCCGGAACAGCCCCCGGAGCGTCCGGACCTCCCGGCCGGTCGGGTGCGCCCGCCCGAGCAGCCGCCGCCACAGCCGGCCGGCCTTCGCCCGCTTCTCCTCGGGGTGGTCGACCGCCGCCAGAAAGTCGGCGAACTGGTCGTGGAGGCCCTCGATGGCGGGCTCCTCGGCGCGGTCGGTCTGCTCGGGGAGCTGTGTCTCCCCGACCGCCAGCTCTCTGAGCTCGTAGAGGGCGACCGTCACGGCCTGGCCGAGATTGAGCACCGGGTAGTCGGCGCTCGCGGGGATCGAGGCCACCTGGTCGATCCTGGCGAGTTCGTCGTTGGTGAGACCGACCCGCTCGCGGCCAAAGACCAGACAGGTCGACGTCTCGACCGTCCGGAGGTCCTCGGCGAGGTCGGCGGGCGTGACGAACGGGTACCGGACGTGTTTGGTCCCGTCCTCGTTGGTGATGGCGGTGAACCCGACGGTGTGGAACTGCTCGACGAGGGTGTCGAGTGACACCTCGCGGGCACCGGGGAGCACGTCCTCCCGGGCGGCGCCCGCGAAGCCGTAGGCCTCCCCTCCCGGGTGTAGCTCGGGCGGGTCGACGAGATAGAGGTCGGTGAGCCCGAAGTTCTTCATCGCGCGGGCGATCGTTCCGACGTTGCCGGGGGTCTCGGCGTCGACAACCGCAACCGAGAGCGCCGGCCCCGGGGACCCATCCGGACGGTCCGTGCTGTTGCCCTCACTCATACGTCCAGCCCGTCGAGGTCCAGGTCCAGTGCCTCCTCCTCCTCCTGATTCAGTGTGGCGGCCTGTTCGGCCACCTCGTCGAGGCTGTCCGCCGCCATCGGGTCGGGGAGGTCGTCGGGGGCCTCGTCGACGTGTTCGACGGACCCGAACGCCTCCGGCGCGCGGTTTCCGTCCGCGAACCACTCGAAGAACTCGTCCTGGAGGGTCTCGCTGCCGGCGTGGGCCGAGCCACCCGCCTCCTGAAACCAGTAGACAAAGTCCGACTCGTGTTCCGTGCAGAGCAACACCTCCGCGAGCGGCTCGCCGTACACCACCTCGCCCGTGTTGCACTGCTCGACGCGCTCCTCGCCGTGAACCAGCCAGCAGGCACTACAGGGCTCACCCAGTAGCGCCGAAAGCCGGAGGAGCCGGTTGCGGGTGTCCTCGGGCATCTCCGCGACGTTACCGACACCGCCGTCCTCGTCGAAGACGACGTCCTCGTCAAAGCGCCACCCGCGCAGACCGATAGAGACCTTTGACATACCCGACGGTAGGAGCCTGCCGGGCAAAAGTCGTCTGAACCGGTCGGCGAGCCGAATCCGGGATGGTGTGCGACGGGAGTGTGGTCAGCCGGTCACCTGGCCGGTCACTCGGGTGGCTCAGCAGCCGATTCCGTCGGCCACCGAGACCAGCGTCGACTTCTCGAGATTGCCGAACACGATGTATTCGGTGCCGTTACACGACCAGACCACGTTCCCGGTGGACTCACCCACCTGACGGTAGGTCGCGTCCTGGCCGTCGACGGTCACCTCCTCCGCGTCGTCGAACTCGGCTTGCGCCCCGTCATGGGCCGCCGAGAGCCTGACCGTGACCTCGCGGTCGCCGTCGCTGTAGTCGACCATCACCGACCGCGGCTCACCGTCCTCGGTCTCGAAGACGGTCGCGTCCTGGAAGGTGAACCCCTCCGGGAGTTCCGACGGCGGGACATCCAGGTCGACCGCCGCCGCGAGCTCGTCACGGTCCGCGTACTCCTGGGTGTCCGTCCCGATGACGCTCTCCTCGTAGGTCGCGTCAGCCGGCGGCTCGAACTCGAAGGTGTCGGCCTCGAACTCCGGGTTCAACTCGACGTCGGAGAACGTGACCGTCGTCGTCAGGTCACTCATGCCGGAGAACCCCATCTCCATCTTCACGGGGATCATCCGGTCGGTCTCGACCCACAGGGTCACCGAGTCGACAAACTCCTCCGACTCGTTGGCGGGGACCAGCGTGGCCTTGTAGGTCTCCTGACCGTTGACCTGTTCGGTGCCGTTGTAGATGATGTCCGTCCGCTCGGTGAGATTCTCGAACCGGTCACCGAGGTCCGACCCCATGGCGCCGTCCGTCTCGAGGTCGAAGGTACGGTAGGTGTTCTCGCTGGCGTCGTAGGTGGTCACCGTCGACCCGTTGTAGACCGTCACGTCGCCGGCGGTCCGCTCGGGCTCGCGCGTCTCGGTGCGGTACTCACCGGTCCGGAAGTCGACGGCCACGTCGGCCGTCGACGTCATCGACTGGTTACTCCCGGCAATTTCGGTCGTTACTGTCGCCTCGAAGCCCTCCAGGTTCTCGAACCTGTCCGCGAGCCGGTCGGCAACCTGCTGTTGCTGGTCCTCGTCGAGCTGGCCGGTGAAGCCGGCACAGCCCGCCAACAGCAGCAGGGCGGCGACCGCGAGTACGGGGAGGGCGGTGCGTTTCAGAGACATTGCAACCGGAAGTTTACCGGCTACCCACTTCAACCGGCCTGGGGGGCCGCAGCGGACGAAGACGGGGAAAAGGTACTTATATGCCACCGAGACGCGCCCCAGGCCGACCGCTCGTCGGGTCGACACAACCCGTATTACCCGGGACCGACCGGCTTAACAGGCTCCCAACCCACAGCCGAGTATGCGAACTGTCGACGCCGCCGGGCTGGAGATCGGCGACGACCACCCCCCGCGGGTCATGGGCGTGCTCAACGTCAGCAAGGAATCACCCTACGACCCCTCGGTCTACGACGACCCCGGGGAGGCCGCCGCCTACGTCGACGAGGAACTCATCGGCGAGGGCGCCGACATCGTC
>CAZQZE010000292.1:0-2890 GCA_964597715.1 uncultured Halobacteriales archaeon | reverse complement strand
TCCTCGCTGCGCCTGCTGGGGACGGTCGGCGAGCCGATCAACCCGAAGGCCTGGACGTGGTACTACAAACACATCGGCAAGGAGGACTGCCCGATCGTGGACACCTGGTGGCAGACCGAGACCGGCGGGATGATGGTCACGACCCCGCCCGGGGTGAAGAATATGAAGCCGGGCGCTGCCGGCCCACCGTTACCCGGCGTCGACGTCCAGGTTGTCGACGGCGAGGGCGAGGAGGTGCCCGCCGGCGGCGCCGGCTACCTGACTGTCCAGCAGCCCTGGCCGGGCATGCTCCGCACGCTGTACAACAACGACGAACGGTTCATCGAGGAGTACTGGCAGGCCTACTCCGACACCGACTCCGACGACCCCGCGGACTGGGTCTACTTCCCGGAGGACGGCGCGAAGGTCGACGACGACGGCTACATCACGGTCGTCGGCCGGGTCGACGACGTGGTCAACGTCTCCGGCCACCGGCTGGGGACGATGGAGATCGAGTCCGCCGTCGTCGCCGCCGAGGGGGTCGCCGAGGCAGCCGTCGTCGGCGCCGACCACGACGTCAAGGGCGAGGCCGTCCACGCCTACGTCATCGTCGAGGACGGCTACGCGGCCGGCGAGGAGATGCGAACCCGCATCGAGTCGTCCGTCGAGGACGCTATTGGCCCGATTGCCCGGCCCGAACGGGTCGTGTTCACGCCCGAACTCCCGAAGACCCGGTCGGGGAAGATCATGCGCCGGCTCCTCGAGGAAGTCTCCGACGGCGAGGAGTTGGGTAACACCGCAACCCTCCGGAACCCCGAGGTTGTGGAGGACATCCGCCAGGACGTCCAGGGCGACTGACGCCCGGTCGGGGTCCGCGGACCCGGCCGGCTCCCGGTCACTGGGGCTGGCCGCGCCGGACGAGCCCGCGTGCCGACCCGGTGCTACCTGGAGACGGTGTGGGTCAGCCGGCCGACCCCCTCGACCGCGACGGTGACCTCGTCGCCGTCGGCGAGCGGGCCGACGCCTTCGGGGGTCCCGGTCGCGACCACGTCACCGGGCTCCAGGGTGAGGTAGGTCGTGATCTCGGCGATGAGCTCCGGAACCGAGAAGATCAGGTGTGTCCGGTCCGCGTCCTGGCGGGTCTCGCCGTTCTGGAGTAGCCGGACCCGGGCGTCCCCGGGGACGTGTTCGGGGTCGGCAACGACCGGACCGACAGGGGCGGCGTTGTCGAAGGCCTTTCCACGCACCCAGTTTTGCTCCTGGCGCTGGTCGTCACGGTTCGAGACGTCGTTGACGCAGGTGTACCCTGCAACGACGCCCATCGCCTCCTCCTCTGTGACGTTACGACACTGCTGCCCGATGACGACGCCCAGTTCGGCCTCGTAGTCCACCCGCTCTTTGCCCGCCGGAAGGGGGACCTCACTCCCGTGACTGGCCAGGGCGTTTGGCCCCTTCAGGAACAGGAGCGGCCGGTCCGGGAGGTCGGAGTCCTGCTCGTCGGCGTGGTCGGCGTAGTTCAGCCCGACACAGACTATCTTCGAGGGCTCGACTGGCGGGAGGATATCCACGGCGTCCGGGTCGTAGGCCCGCCCCGCTGCCTCGATGACGCCACCGGAGCCGCAGGTCGCGGTGTCAGCCGGGGCGCCGGCCTCGTCGACCCACTCGCCCGTCCGTGTCGTGCCTGCGCCGTCGCGGAATCTGACGCGTTTCATACACCCCGTTTCCGGTGGGGGGACTTAGGCGTTTGCGGCTCCGGGTCACCGGCCACAGCACACAGCGGCTGTGTCGGGCCGCTCAGATCTCCTGAAAGACAGTCTTGTCGTCGTGTTCCATCAGGTCGTCGAGGGTCTCGTCGACCTGCTCGCGTAGCCCCTCGATCTGCTCGGTCAGCTTCCGGTACTCGGCGTTGGAGCGGTGGTCGACGTCGGGGGAGGCTTCGAGCGCGGCTCGCTTGGAGGACAGCGCGAACAGCTCCTGGCTGTAGTCGTCGTACTCCGCGCGCTGGAGGAGCACCTCGATAACCGACCCCAGTTCGGCCTGCGAGACGGGCTTTGTCAGGTAGTCGTCAAACGGCATGTCGACGATGTCCGCCGCCGGGTCGACAGCCGTGAGCATCGCGACCTGCGGGTCGTAGCCACGGGCGCGGATCTCCCGGAGCACCTCGTCGCCGGCCATCCCCGGCATTCGCCGGTCGAGGAACACGATGTCGACTGACTCGTCGACCGCATCCAACGCCGCCTGACCATCACTTGCGGTTCTCACCGTATAGTGCTCCGAGACCCAGAGCTCGTACACTGTGAGCAGGTCCGGTTCGTCGTCCACGAGCAACACAGTCGGCTCCTTGTGCGATTCTTTCATCTTTGATAATGTTTGCTTATAACGATGTGCCACATCCATATAAACCCTTATCGCGTTATATAAACTGAAACGCGGACCGCAGTCCCGTGCGGACCCGCTGGCTTCATGACCCCCGGCACACCAGTAGTGTGCATGTCAGTGGACCCTGACACCGTCTCGACGGTCACCTTCGACTCCTACAGCACAGTCGTCGACGTGGACGCGGCAGAGCAGGCTCTCGCCGAGCGTGTCGACTGTGACCCGACACCGGTCTCGCGGCGCTGGCGGTCCCGGTCGCTCATGTACACCATGATCGCCAATTTCGTCGACGCCTACCAGCCCTTCTACGAGATGAACCGGGACGCGCTGACCTACGCGCTCGCGACCCACGGCGTGGACGTCTCCGCCGAGGAGCGTGACGAAATCCTCGCCGTCTACCACGAACTCGACGTCTTCGAGGACGTGCGCGGCGGGATGGAACGGCTCCGTGACGCCGGGTACCCGCTCTACGTCGTCACGAACGGCAACACCGAGATGCTGGCCTCGATGGTCGACCACGCCGGCATCGGGGACC
>CAZQZE010000291.1:0-2893 GCA_964597715.1 uncultured Halobacteriales archaeon | reverse complement strand
GGCGTGACGACCAGGTCGGCGGCGCGATCCAGAAGGCCATCGAGATCGGGAAGCTAAACCTGATCGACGTCTCCCGGGGCTGTGGGTCGTGGGAGTGTGGCTGTGGCCGCCCCCATACGGTCGCGTTACGGACCACCGGGAAGGCGGGGTCCGTCGAGGTCGAACTCCGGCCCGCGCCGCGCGGGCTCGGGCTCGCGGGTGGGGAGACCGTCCGCAATGTGCTCGAGCTCGCGGGGATCGAGGATATCTGGACCCGCTCGTCAGGCAACACCCGAACCACGGTCAACTTCGCGAAGGCCACGTTCAACGCCCTTCGCAAGACCGCGGAGGCCCGGGTCCCCCAGCGTGCCTTCGAGGAGCGCGAGGTGATCGAATGAAGGCCGTCGTCCAGCTCCGTGGCGAGGTCGACACCAGCGGTGACGTGGTCGACACGCTGGAGATGCTGAACGTCGGCCGGGTCAACCACGCGACGCTCGTGCCCGAGACCCCGACCTACGAGGGGATGGTCACAAAGGTCAACGACGTGGTCGCCCACGGCGAGCCAAGCGCCGACACCGTCGCCGAGTTGCTGCGGCGGCGGGGCGACCCCGCAGAGGGGACCGCCGAGATTGACGACGAGTGGGCCGCCGAGCACACCGACTACGACGACGTCGACGCGCTGGCGGCGGCGCTGGTCGGCGAGGAGACCACCCTGCAGGAGCAGGGGCTCTCGCCGACGCTGCGCCTGCACCCGCCGCGTGGCGGCCACGACGGGATCAAGAAGTCAGTTGTCGAGGGCGGCCAACTGGGCCCCCACGAGACCGCGGAGATCGACGGGCTACTGGAGGCGATGCGATAATGACCAACAAGAAAAAGCGACAGCGCGGCTCGCGCACGCACGGCGGCGGCTCACACAAGAACCGGCGGGGTGCCGGCCACCGCGGCGGCCGTGGCGCGGCCGGCCGCGACAAACACGAGTTTCACAACCACGACCCGCTCGGCAAGTCCGGCTTCTCCCGGCCCGAGAAGGTACAGGATGATGTCGCGACCGTCGACGTCCGCGAACTCGACGAGGACGCGGCCGTGCTGGCCGCCGAGGGTGCCGCAGCGGAGACCGACACGGGGTACCGTGTCGACGCCCGCGACGTCGTCGAGGACGGCTACGAGGTCGACGCGGTGAAGGTGCTCGGGGCCGGTCAGGTTCGGGGTGAACTCGAGGTTGTCGCCGACGCCTTCTCCGGGACGGCCCGCGAGAAACTCGAGGGGGCGGGCGGGACGGCCGAGCTCACCGACCGCGGCCAGGAACGCGCACAAGCAGAAGCCGAAAGCGATACCGACGAGGAACCCGAGACAGAGTAACGATGAGCTGGAAGGACACCGCCGAACCGGTACTCACCCGGATGCCCTCCGTCCGGCGTCCAGAGGGACACGTTCCGTTCCGACGCAAGCTGGGCTGGACAGCGGGCATCCTGGTGCTGTACTTCTTTCTGACGAACGTCTTCCTTTTCGGCCTCGAAGGTCAAGGAAGCGAGGTTTTCGGTCAGTTCCGGTCGATACTCGCCGGCGGTCAGGGGACGATCCTGCAGTTGGGGATCGGCCCGATCGTCACGGCGAGCATCGTGCTCCAGTTGCTCGGCGGTGCCGACCTGCTCGGACTGGACACCCAGAACAACCCACGCGACCAGGTGCTCTACCAGGGGCTCCAGAAGCTGCTGGTGGTCATGATGTGTATCCTGACGGGGCTACCGATGGTCTTTGCCGGCGAGTTCCTGCCGGCGAGTGAGGCGGTCGCGGCCTCGCTGAACATCGGCACGTTCGGGGTTCAGTGGCTGATGTTCGCCCAGGTGTTCGCCGGCGGGATCCTGATCCTGTTCATGGACGAGGTCGTCAGCAAGTGGGGTGTCGGCTCCGGGATCGGTCTGTTCATCATCGCCGGCGTCAGCCAGAGCCTGCTCGGCGGGATCTTCCAGATCCCCGGCATCACGGCGGCTGCGAGTGCCGAACCCGGAATCCTGACCACCTGGGTTGGGATCATCACCGGCGCGGTCTCGTTCCCGCCGATCCTGACACCCTCGGGTGTCAACGCCCTGCTCATCGGGGCGGGGAGTGTTATCCCGATCCTGACCACCGTCGGCATCTTCGTCGTGGTCGTCTACGCCGAGTCCGTCCGCGTCGAGATCCCCCTCTCGAACACCCGTGTAAAGGGGGCTCGCGGCCGGTACCCCGTCAAGCTCATCTACGCCAGCGTCCTGCCGATGATCCTCGTCCGGGCGCTGCAGGCCAACATCCAGTTCCTCGGCCGGATCCTGAACGCCCAACTCGGCGGACTGCCGGCCTGGCTCGGCCAGTACACCAACGGCCAGGCCACCGCCGGGCTGTTCTACTACCTCCGGCCGATACGAAACCCGGGCGACTGGATGTGGTTCGCCGGCGGGGGTGGTGGCCACTCCCCGGTCGAGATCATGGCGCGGGTCGGGGTCGACCTGACGTTCATGGTCATCGGGGGTGCTATCTTCGCCATCTTCTGGGTGGAGACCACGGACATGGGGCCGGACGCCACGGCCCAGCAGATCCACAACTCCGGGATGCAGATCCCCGGGTTCCGCCAGAACGTCCGCTCCATCGAGCGGGTGCTCGAGCAGTACATCCCGCAGGTGACGGTTATCGGCGGGGCGCTCGTGGGCCTGCTCGCCGTGATGGCGAACATGCTCGGCACCATCGGGGGTGTCTCCGGAACCGGGCTGTTGCTGACGGTGTCGATCACCTACAAGATCTACGAGGAGATCGCCGAGGAACAGCTCATGGAGATGCATCCCATGATGCGGCAAATGTTTGGCTGAGAAGCCAAACAGCTACGCTACCAAAGACCAGCAACTCCTACCTTTCCGATTTTTTACCGTGCCGCTGTACCGAG
>CAZQZE010000290.1:0-2929 GCA_964597715.1 uncultured Halobacteriales archaeon | reverse complement strand
CGCTGGGCGGTCTCCTGCAGGCCCGGCGGGGCGAGGATCTCGCCGGAGTACTCCTCGGGCGAACGGACGTCGACCAGCGGGATACCCCGCTCGATGGCGTTCTCGACGTCCTCGCGGTAGGCCCGGATGCTCTCGCGGGGGCCGGAGGCCTCGTACTCGACCGCGGAGAAGTCGGGCACCTCGTCGGTCAGCGGATAGTCGTTTTCGACCCAGTAGTCCCGGCCGCCGTCGAGCAGACGGACGTCGTCGTGGCCGTAGTACTTCAGCTGCCAGTAGGTGTAGGACGCAAACCAGTTGGAGTTGTCACCGTACAGCACCACGGTTGAGTCGTCGCTGATCCCGTGACTACCCAGCAGGTCCTCGAGGTCGTCCTTCGTCAGCAGGTCGCGCTGGGTCTGGTCCTGGAGCTGGTCCTCCCAGTTGAAGCCGACCGCGCCGGGCGCGTGGCTCTCCTCGTAGAGTTCGGTGTCCACGTCGACCTCCACCAGCCGGTGGGAGGGGTCGTCGCTCCGGAATTCGTCGAGGTGCTCCTCCACCCAGTCGGCCGATACGAGCACGTCCTTGGCGTATCCGTCGTCAGTCATGGTACACTGAACCGTTAGTCTACCGCACATATATTCCTACACGTCCCGGCAGGCCCCGCCACTCCTCCCAACTTCCGGCAACCGATTCCGGTATCTGGCCGGCAAGAACCGCCAGTCCGCCGGCTGCTTAGTCGGGGTCGGTGGCGCCCGGTCGCCACGGGCTCGCGTCGGGCAGTTTTCGGCCGATGTTGCCGGTATCTTCGAGCGAGCCCGGGCCACCAGGAGAGACATCTTCAAGCGGGTCGACGGGCAAACCCCCACGATGAGCGCGATCGTCTCGCGGTCGTGGTTGGCCGACCGCCTCGGGGAGGGCAGGGTGGTTGATGTCCGCGACGGCTGGGAGTACAACGGTATCGGTCACGTCCCCGGCGCGGTGAATATCCCCTTCGACTCGTTCCGGGCGGGGGAGGGCGGCGACGAGGGGATGCTGCCCGGGGGGGCGGCCTTTGCCGGCCTGCTGGGCGAGGCCGGGGTCGAGCCCGGCGGCCGTCTGGTCGCGTACGACGACCACCACGGCGTCTTTGCCGCCCGGCTGCTCGTGACAGCGGAGCTGTACGGCCACCCTCGCGACCGGCTCCACCTGCTCGACGGTGACTTCACCGCCTGGCAACGCGAGCGCGAGACCTCGACGGAGGTGCCGGCGGTCGAGCCGACGACGTACGAGGTGGAGCGGCCGGCCGAGACACCGCTGGTCGACGCCGAGACGGTCGCGGCGGCGGTCGATGACCCCGACACTGTCGTCGTCGACACCCGGGAGGAACGGGAGTTCGCGGCGGGACACATCCCCGGCGCGGTCCGGTTAGACTGGCGGGCGGTTGTCGACGACGAGACCCGGGGGTTAAGCGCCGAGGCGGAGGTGCGGTCGCTGCTCGAGACACGGGGGGTCGTCCCCGACAGGCGTGTTCTGCTCTACTGTAACACAGCCCGGCGGATCAGCCACACCTACACCGTCCTGCGCCACCTCGGCTACCCCGACCTGGCCTTCTACGAGGGGAGTCTCACCGAGTGGGAGCGGGACGGGCGGCCCATCGAGACCGCCGAGGGCGGGTCGGAGACGGGTGCGGGGACGGACGCTTAGTCGGGCTCCTCGACGGCCCCGGACGCCTCGGGGTCACCGGACTCCTCGGGTGGCGTGGCGGGCTCTGGCTCCGGGCCCCGCTGGGGCCCGGTCGCCCAGTCGTCGACCGTGGTATCCCGGCCCCCGACGTCGGTCTCGGCTGACAGGAGGGCAACGGCCTCGGCCAGCCAGGCAACCGCCACCGGGCCGGCGACGACCCCGACCAGCCCGACCGAGAGGGTGCCGCCGGTAAAGCCGATAAAGTAGAGGCTCGCGGGGACGTCGGTCGTCATGTGGGCCAGTCGGGGCCTGAGGATGGCATCGGGCAGAAAGCCGACCACGACGAGCCCGACCGAGACGACGGCGACAGCCTGGGTCAGGTCGCCCGCGACCACCTCGGTCGCACCGACGACGAGGACCAGCAGGCTCGGGCCGAGGACGGGAACAAACTGGAGGAGTCCCGAGAGCACCGAGAGGGTGAACCACGAGTCGTACCCCAACAGGAGGAAGACAACGATAGCAACCAGAACGGTGGCGACAGCCACCGCGGCCTGGAGGACGTAGATGCCGTACAGCATCGAGCGGGTCCGGTCGTGGAAGGCAACGACCACGTCGTGATACTGCCGGGGGACCGGCCGGAGCAGTGTCTCGCCGAGCCGGGCGGGCCGGACGAGCAACGCGTACACCACGAGCGTGAACAGAAACAGCTTGAACGCGAGCGCCGGCAGCCGCTGTGCGAGCCCGACGGCGAGTCCGCCCGCCGTGTCCTGGAGTGTCCGAAGGAGCGCAGCGAACTCGAGTGTATAGGAGAACTGACCGACTGCGACGGTCAACCGTTCGGGGGCCTGCCCGAGAAAGGCAAAGAGAACCCCCCGTCGGAGGTACAGCACGGCGCCCAGCGGCACCACGAGCGCGAGGACGCCGGCGAAGGCGAGGGCCGTGCTGACCGCCGCAGCCACCCGCGGGCCGAGCCCGCGGCCGACGAGGAACTGCCGGGCGGGGTAGAGAACGTAGGCGACGGTGATGGCGAAAAAGACCGTCGCAAACACGCTCTGGAGGACGTACGCTGTGGCGACCACGACGGCCACGAGCACCCCGACGAGCACGGAGAGACGGCGACGGTCCGGCACGTGCCGCAGGTCACCGGCGACTGTCTAAACAGTTGCGACGAGCGCAACGAAAGGTTTTCATTCGTGTTCGGCACACGTAGAGTACGGGCTCGTGGGTTAGCCTGGCATACTTCGGGCCTTGGGTGCCCGTGACCGCGGTTCAAATCCGCGCGAGCCCA
>CAZQZE010000289.1:0-2959 GCA_964597715.1 uncultured Halobacteriales archaeon | reverse complement strand
GACAGCCCGATGGCGACGCTGTTCATCGCGCTCTCCCTTGCGGCCTGGCGACTCGACCTCCGCGCCGGGCCGCTGCACGTGCTTGCCTTCTTTGGCTGCATCAAACTCGGCGCCTGGACACCCTACGTCCAGCTCGTCCTAAACGGCCCCGGCGGAATCGCCGCCTGGCTGTACTGGTTTCTGATACTCAGCCACGCCGCGATGGTCGTCCAGGCGTTTCTGGTCCACCGGTACGCCCGCTTTACCGTCGGCTCTGTCGCCGTCGCCGCCGTCTGGTACGGCTTCAACGACGTGGTCGACTACTTCTGGCCGGTCGTCGGCGACGTCCACCACACGGTCCTGCGTGCGGAGGTGACACCGGTCGGCGTCAACCACAGCCTCCCAGCCCACGACTACGCGGCGGCGTGTGCGGTCGTACTCACCTTCTGCTGTATCTTTCTCGCGCTGGCGACCAGAGTCGAGAAGCTGCGGGCAGGCTAACTCCGTGGCCGGGGCTTGCTCATGCTGTCGGCTGTCCCGTCGTGAGGGAACCCGCCACCCCGGACGGCGGGACGTTTCACTTGTAGCCGGCAGTATCAGCCAAGCGCCTGGTTGTACACCGCGTCGGCCCGGACCCGGAGGACCACCCGCTCGCTCTCGATAGGGTTGGGGTACTCCTGTCCCATATACCGCCGGGCGAGTTCGTCGATGTGCTCGCGGGCACCCTCTGTCGTCATCTCCTCCACCTCGCCGGTGACCGAGAGGTAACGGTAGGGGTCCTCCGGGTCGACCATACTCGCGGCCACGCGGGGGTCCTCGGCGACGTTTTTGGCCTTCCGGCGGTGGCGCTCGGTGTTGACCAGCAGCCGGTCGTCCTCGGCGTCGTAGTCGACCCAGACCGGCGTGTTGTGAGGTCTCCCGTCCGGCAACATCGTCACGACGTGGGCGATCGTCGGCTTTTCGAACAGGTCGTGGAAGCTCTCTGGGACCGTCGACATCAGGTAGTGGGTGTCACGCCTGCCACATCAGCCTGGGGTCGTGTCGCCGGAGTGGTGACACCGGGCTCAGAGGTCGAGGTCGGCGTCAGAGCTGTTCCGGGAGTGTGAGCGCACCCACAGCTGGCCGATCCGCGAGAGACGTGTCCGGTAGGACTTGCCGTGGGACTCCTGCTCGATGTACCCTTTGCCACCCGGGCCGAGCCGGTCGACGTTGTAGATGACCTTCGACCGGAAGGAGTCGGTGTACTCCTCGCCGAGTTCGCGGGCCAGCCGCTGGGCGAGTTCGGAGACCGACTCGAACTCCCCGTGCTCGCCGAGGGTGAACAGGATCACCTCCTCGAAGGGTTTGACGTTCGAGAAGGAGGCGACGGGGAGTTCGACGATGTGGCTGCCGTCGATCTCCTTTGCCCCGATGGTGGTCCCGCGCTCGTCGAACTCGCTGAGCAGCGAGCGGGCGCTCTCGAAGCGCTCCTCGACGCGGTCCGCGGTCGGCCCCTCCGCCTCCGTCTGCAGGTCCGCGAGCAGGTCACGCTGGGCGCGCAGTTCCTTCGCCAGTTCGGTTTCGAGGTACTTCTCGGGGACGGTGTAGTAGGTGTGGATCCGGTCGCGGTCGCCCTCCCGCTCGACCATGATCGAGTGGGCGGCCGTCGCGAAGGCAAAGGAGACCGTGCGGGGCATCGCGGAGACGTTGACCCAGACCTCGTTACCCCGGTCGAGTTCCTCGTTGATCAGCTCGAAGGCCTGCTCGAAGGCGGTGTCGTAGTCGTAGACGTCCTCGATGGCGACCCGTTCGGTGTTCGCGCCGAGCAGGTTCCGGTAGTCCTGCTCGAGTTTCTCGGCGAGGTTGCGGGAGTACTCGACGTTTGCCTCGCTGCCAACCGACCCCTCGAGCAGGATGACCCGGTCGACGTCCATCTGCTCGCGCACCAACGGCGCGATCAGCCGGTCGTAGTCGAAGCCGACCGGGACGATGTGGGTCTGCATAGAGCGGTATTCGCCGCCGGATACCGTTAAGGCTCCGGGTCAGTCCGCCGAGAGGCGCTCGTAGACGGAGGCGTCCTCGTCGGCCGTGCGCGAGGTGAGTGCCGAGACGCCGACAGTCAGCGTGAGTCCAAGCCCCATCCCGACGACAGAGGCCGACCAGCCACCTAACCCCGGCGCGACCGGAAGCGGATACGACGCGGGAACGGCCGGGACGAACACGCTGGCGAGGTAGAACGCCTGGCTCCCGGCCACGCCGGCGAGGATACCGTCACGCGTCGTCCCGCGCCAGTACAACGCGACGATGACCGGAAGCGCGAGCTGTGCGAACCCGCCGAAGGCCGTCTCGCCGATCTGCAGGAGGGTGGCGGGCTGGAACAGACTGACCCCAAAGGAGACCAGCGCGAGCGCGACCACACCAGCCCGACCGACGAGCGCCTCGCGGTGTTCGGTCACCCCCTCTGTCACCTGCCGGTAGACGTCCCGCGTGAGATACGAGGAGCCCGACAGCAGCATCGAGTCACTGGAGGACATCATCGCGGCAACAGCGCCGGCGACGACAAGCGCCGCGAACCAGCCAGGCGTGTAGGCGGTCAACAGCGGCGGGAGGATGCGGCCGTTGACGTTAGGCGCGACGCCGAGACCGGCGGCCCACGCACCGAGCATGAACGCGGGGACAAACAGCAGGAGCACCAGCACCGGCCACAGCGTGAACGTCCGCTTGATGACTGCCGAGGACTTCGCGACGAAAAAGCGCTGGTTGACCTGCGGGAACATGGTGACGCCGAAGGCGATGCTGATTGCCGTCGAGAGGATGTACGCCGGCGAGTACAGCCCCCCGCCAAGCGAGAGGTGGCCGGGTGCGTTCTCCGCGAGCAGCGCCGTCGCCTCGACGGGGCCGCCAACAGCGCTGAGTATCCAGATGGCGGCCACCCAGACGATCCCCAGCATGAACACGCCCTGGAGGGTGTCGGTCCAGGCGACGCCGCGCATCCCCGAGA
>CAZQZE010000288.1:0-2965 GCA_964597715.1 uncultured Halobacteriales archaeon | reverse complement strand
AGGTGGCCGTCATCGGGGTCCCCGACGACGACTGGGGGGAGGCCGTCCACGCGGTGGTCGTCCCAGCGGGGGACGCCGACCTCACTGCCGAGGAGGTCCGGGAGACCGCCAACGAACACCTCGCCGACTACAAGACGCCGAAGTCCGTCGCGTTCGTCGAGGCGATCCCGACGACCCCGTACGGGAAGATGGACAAGAAGGCCCTGCGCGAGCCCCACTGGGAGGAGGAGGGCCGCGACATTAGCTGAGGTGTGGCCGCGCCCGCACACGGTGGTGTTTTCACTCACCGGTGGGTTGCGTGGGGTATGGAGTACCGCAAATCTGCGACCGAGGCCGCACTCGAGGTCCCACAGGACGTGACGGAGTCGGTCCGGGAGATCCTCGACACCGTGCGCGAGCAGGGGGATGCGGGTGTGCGCGAACTGACACGACAGTTCGACGATATCGAGCGCGAGGACCTGCGGGTGAGCGACGCGGAGGTCGAGGCCGCAGCGGACGACCTCACCGACGCGGAGCGCCGAGCGATCGACAACACCGTCGAGAACGTCCGGGGGTTCCACGAGGAGCAGTTTGCCCACCTCGAGGGGTTCGAGCGGGAGGTCGAGGACGGGGTGACACTGGGGACACGGCTGGTCCCCGTCGAGCGCGCCGGGGTGTACGTCCCGGGTGGGCGCAAGCCGCTGGTGGCGGCGCCGGCGATGACGATCGTCCCTGCGGTTATCGCGGGCGTGGAGACTGTCGTCGCCTGTGCACCCCCGCAGGCCGGCGGGTCGGTCCAGCCCGCACAGCTGTACGCGATGGACCGGGCCGGCGCCGACGAGGTCTACGTCGCCGGCGGCGCCCAGGCTATCGCCGCGATGGCCTACGGCACCGACACGATTCCGGGCGTCGACAAGGTCACCGGGCCGGGCAACATCTACGTTATCGAGGCAAAGCGGCAGGTCTACGGCCACGTCGGGGTCGACTTCCTCGCAGGCCCCACCGAGGTTCTGATCATCGCCGACGACTCCGCCGACCCCGAGCTCGTCGCGACTGACCTGCTCGCACAGGCCGAGCACGACCCCCGTTCGCGGGCGGCGCTCGTGGCCACAGACCGGGAGACCGCGGCGGCAACCGTCGAGGAACTCGAGGCACAGCTACCGGCCCTGCGGACCGAGGAGACCGCCCGCGAGGCCTGGAGCGAGAACGGCGAGGTGGTCATCGTCGAGGACCGCGACGAGGCCACAGCGGTCGCCAACGACTGGGCGCCCGAGCACCTCCAGGTGATGACCGACGACCCGCGGGCGCTGTTGGAGGAGCTACACAACTACGGGTCGGCGTTTCTGGGCCACCACGCACCGGTGGTCTTTGGCGACAAGGCCGTCGGGACCAACCACACCCTCCCGACCCTGGAGGTCGCCCGCTACAGCGGCGGGGTCAACGTCACCACCTACCTGAAGATGCTGACCCACCAGGAGCTGACCGCGTCGGGCGCGGACAGTATCGCCCCCTGGGCCGCGAAGGTCTGCGAACTGGAGGGGACCCACGCCCACCAGCGGTCCGCCGAGAAGCGTATTAGCTCCGGGGCAGGGCGGGACCTGGCCCGCGAGCTGGAACTCGAGCCCGGCGGCGTAGAGTAACCGCCGGTACTCGCCGACCAGCTCCTCGGGGTCGTAGCCGTAGCGGTCGGCGTACGTCTCGCTGATGTCGGTGAACCGGCCCTCGGTGTCGAGGACGGCGACCCGCTCCTGTGCCGCCTCGATGGGACTCGAGCTGGCGTTTGCGGGCCCGCTCGGCGCGCGTCCGCTCGACGGCGTTGGCCACCCTCGCGCTCACGCTCCAGACGGTCGGCCGACAGGTCAGCGAGACCCGGGTCACCCACCTGACAGACACGGGTCTCCGCGGCAGCCGGCAGGGCCACTGCTCGAACACCGAGGGCCGGAGTGACAGCCGTCCGGGCCGAGGGCGTCAGTCACTGGTCTGACGGGCCGGCTGTGTGTTCGCGCGAACCGACCGACGACACGGTGGTGAGCGGGCGGTCCGAGACGGATACCGAACCGGACCCAGGACTGGAAGCGCGGCCGCGCGGAGGCGGTAAAAGGCCGAGCGAGACCGCGGGTGACGGGTGGACTACTACCCCCCGTCACCCCGGTCGCCCCGCAACACCATGTAGGTCGTCGACAGCCGTGCAACTAGCTTGCCCGCCGAGTTGTGGACGTCACACTGGACCATCCCGATGGTCCGGCCGCGGTCGACAACCGTCGCCGTCGCCTCCAGCCGGTCCTCAAAGACCGGTCGGAGGAAGTTGGTCTTCAGCTCGATGTTCGTGGTCGACTCCCCGCGCTCGAGGGTCGTCATGAACGCGAAGGCGGTGGTCGTGTCCGCCAGTGCGGTGATGATACCGCCCTGGACCGGGCCGCCGCGGTTGGCGTGGCGGCTGCTCGCCTCCATCGAGATGACTGCCTCGCCGTCACCGACAGACTCCACCTCCCAGCCGAGCAGGCCGCCGACCGGGGAGTCCGACAGCGGCCCGGGTGGCGGCACGTCGAGGGGCTCCTCGGCCTCCCCCGCCCGGCGTGTCTCGGCAGCCTCGACCCCCTCCCGGACGCGTAGCTCCCGGTCGAGCGCCTCCGCGAGGACCCCCTCCGGTGTGTCGTCCAGCGCCCGCAGCCGGTCGTACTCGGCGTCGGAGAGTGACAGTTCCACCGTGTGCGTTCTGCCCTCGTCAGTATCGGCCATATGCGCTCGCTACTCCGGGTCGGCAGTTGTACGTTTGGACTCCGGCAGCCGTGCGTGGCCGGTGGCGGTCGTCCCGGACAGCCACGGAGACAGATCCGTGCGTTTAGCCGTCTGGGCCGTGTTTGCCCGGCCATGGAGCCAGAAGAGACCCGCCGTAGCTGGGCCGACCGGTCGGGGGAGTTCTCCCCGACGTACTACGCCGAGATCGGCCCCAACGAGGTGAGCGAGACGCTCGCGGACGTGCTCT
>CAZQZE010000287.1:0-2995 GCA_964597715.1 uncultured Halobacteriales archaeon | reverse complement strand
CCCCCGCAAACTGTACTACCGCCGCCAGCAACCGGCCGACGACCGCGAGACCCCACCGGAGGTCCGCCGTCGCCGCGCCGTTGCCTTCCGGTATCCCGCCCTGCTTGCCGACGACGCGGCGCTCCGGGACGCGCCCGTCGACGTCACCCTGACGCAGTTCCGCTCGCGGCTCGGGAGCGCCAAAGCCCGGCTCGACGCCTGGGCGGCGCTGGCCGACCCGGCCGGGCGCGACGTCCTCCTCTCGGGGAAGGACTGTCGGGGAATCGCCCACAAGCGCTTCGAGGGGCCGACAGGGCCGTCACTGTCGCTGGTTTTTACCGGTGACCCCCCGGAGACGGGTGTCTGGCACCCCCAGAGCGTGCGCCTGGTCGCGGCGGCGAAGGCGCTGTCCTGGGAGCAGGAGACGGCGGTCGAGCGGGTCTACGCGGAGTACCCCGCCCACGGGGTTGTCCGGGCGGTCGACGTGGGGCCACGCCGGAGTGCCGAGTACCGCGAGGCGGTACAGGCCGCCAGGCGGGTCGACGGGCCGCCCCCCCGGGTCGACAACGACGCCAAGTGCAAGCCCTGTGAGTTCCGCGAGGAGTGTGGGGTCCGGACGCGGTCGTTACGGTCGCTGTTGGGCGGTTAGTGAGCGTCGAGCCAGTCCTCGACATCCGTGACAGCGGCCCCGCGGCGGTGGACCTGGCCGCCGGCGACATCGACAACGGTCGAGGGCGTTCCGCCGGCCGTCTCGCCGGTGTCGAGAGCGACAGCCGCGGCTTCCCGAATCTCGGGGTCGAGGTCGGCGACCCGGCGGGCGCTCTCCCGACCGCTGACGTTGGCGCTGGTGGCCGTCAGCGGCCCCGTCTCGCCAAGCAGCGCGAGCGCGGGCGCACAGTCCGGGACGCGCACGCCAACGCGGTCGCGGCCGGCCGTCAGCACGTCCGGCACCGACGCCGCCCGCTCGAGGACGACGGTGACGGGGCCGGGGAGGAACTCGTGCATGAACGCCCGCTCGGACGCCGTGGGGTGAGTATACTCGAGGGCAGCCTCGACCGTCGGGACGGCCATCGAGACCGGCTCGTCGCGGTCGCGACGCTTTGCCCCGAACACGCGGGACACGGCCTCGGCGTCGAGTGCGTCGGCCCCGAGGCCGTAGACGGTCTCGGTGGGGTAGACAACGAGTTCCCCGCCCTCGATAGCCCTGGCGGCGACCGCGGGGTCGGCTGTCCCCCTCACACCTCGTCGAGGGCGGCCTCGAGGTCGTCGTAGTCCGGGAAGTCGGGCCACTCCTCGGCGACCCAGGCGTACCGGACAACCCGTTCCCCGTCGACGACGAAGACCGCGGGCCGGGGCTCGGCGACACCGGTCATCCCGTCGAGGTCGTGGACCACGTCGTACTGCTCGGCGACACCGTTTTTTGGGTCAGAAAAGACCGCAACGTCGAAGTCGCGGTCCTCGATGAGGGTCTTGTGCTCGTAGGGGGTGGAGACGGAGCAGCCGACAACCCGGGTCTGCTCGTCGACCGCACGGTCACGGAGTTCGTTGTACATGTACGTCGCCGGAAAGGCGCCGTCCATCGGGTGAAAGACGAGCAGAACCGGCCCCTCGGCGGTCAGTTCCGAGAGCGCGCGGTCCTCCCAGAACTCGTCGGTGACGAGTGGCCGCCGGAAGTCGGGTGCCTGCTCGCCCTCCGCCGGGTGGTCGGTCGCCGCCAGGTCGACGACATCGAAGGGCAGGTCCACTCAGGACCCCCCCGCGGTGGCCGCTCCCTCGTCGGCGCCCGCGGCGCTCGGGCCGTAGGTTCGCTCGAGATACTCGACGATATTGCCGGACTCGGACATCGTGACGCCGGTGTTCCCGTCGACGATGGCCGGGACCGTCCGGCTCCCGGTGACGCGCTTGACGGCGTCCCGCTTCGAGTGCAACGCCTCGACGAACCGTGACTGGTAGGCTACGCCGTATTCGTCGAGCTTTCGGACGACACGTTCACAGAACGGGCACGCCTGCAGACGATACAGTGTGATCGCTGGCTGACTCATATCTGCTATTCGCCCGAGACGGGTGTAAGCCCTTCGACGGTCGACCGTCACGAGTGTGGAGGCTCGCCGACCCTCCCCTCGTCGTCGGTCGGGGTGAAACTATGGCAACGCTTACACCCGCCGACGCGCAACTACCGACGCTAATGACTGTGCCGCTTGCCTTCGAGGTGTTTGGGGTTTCTGTCTCAAACACCCTCTTTGCCGTTCTCGGGGGGCTGGTCATCCTCGTGTTGCTCGTGCTCTCCGGGTTCTTTTCGTCCTCCGAGATCGCGATGTTCTCGCTGGCCTCACACCGGGTCGAGGCACTGTCCAGCAACGGGACAAAGGCGGGGACGACGCTGGCGGCGCTGCGAAACGACCCCCATCGCCTGCTGGTGACGATCCTCGTCGGTAACAACCTCGTCAATATCGCGATGTCGGCCATCGCCACGGGCCTGCTGAGCTTCTACCTGGGCAACGGCCTGTTGCCGGTGGTCATCTCGACGGTCGGGATCACCAGTCTCGTCCTCCTCTTCGGGGAGAGTGCGCCAAAGTCCTACGCCATCGAGAACACCGAGTCCTGGGCGCTGGCCATTGCCCGCCCGCTAAAATTCGCCGAGAGACTCCTGTTGCCGCTGATCGTCCTGTTCGACTATCTCACCCGTATCGTCAACAGTGTCACCGGCGGGCGCTCGGCCATCGAGACCTCCTACGTCACCCGCCAGGAGATACGGGACATCATCGAGACCGGGGAACGGGAGGGCGTGCTCGACGAGGAGGAGCGGGAGATGCTCCAGCGCACCCTCCGGTTCAACAACACCATCGCAAAGGAGGTGATGACCCCGCGCCTGGACATGAGCGCCATCTCGACCGACGCCTCCATCGAGTAGGCCATCGAGCAGTGCGTGCAGGGCGGCCACGCCCGGCTGCCGGTCTACGAGGGGAGCCTCGACAACGTCATCGGGATCGTCCACCTCCGGGATCTCGTTCGGGAC
>CAZQZE010000286.1:0-3019 GCA_964597715.1 uncultured Halobacteriales archaeon | reverse complement strand
AACTCGGGTCCGACGCACCCCATGCGCCGAGGATACCGCTACCCCACGGTCCCGCACTCGCTCGTGGGTCGGTGTCGGGATTAAGCCCTTCGATCCCCCTCAGACGAGGACGCGGTCGGTGTCGACGACGGTCCCGTGGTCGCCGTCAGGGTCGCCGGTCAGCGGGCCCAGTGCGACCGCCGCACCGTCGGGGGTAGTGCAGGCCACGAGGTCACCCGTCTCGGACTGCGCGCCGTCGTGGGGTGCGGGCCGGGTCCCCAGCACACCGGGGGCGTAGACGGGGGCGCCGTGAGCCACCTCGCGGGCGGCGCTCTCCGCGATAACCACCCGCGGGAGCCCCGCGAGGGCCCGCTCCGCGGGGGCGACAGCCTTCCGGAGCGGGCCCTCCTCGTTGTCCTCCCGCCAGAACGCGAGTGCGTCGGCAAGGTCGTGCAGTGTCACCGGCGACGTGTCGTCGAAGCGGCCGGTCGCACTCCGGCGCAGGTCACCCATGTGTGCACCCGTCCCCAGCGCGAGTCCGAGGTCGTGACACAGCTTCCGGACGTAGGTCCCCGACTCACACCGGACCCGGAGCAGGACCTGCCGGCCGTCGCGCTCGAGCACATCGAGTGCGTGAATCCGGCGGACCCGGCGCTCGCGGACGACCGCGCTCTTTCGTGGCGGGGTCTGGTAGATCTCCCCCTCGAAGGCGCTGAGAACCGCCTCGAGGTCGGCAGGCGGGGGGCCCTGTAACTCCAGGACCGTGATGTACTCCTTGTCGAGCCCGTCGAAGACCCGGGCGGCGCGGGTCGCCCGGCCGAGCAACAGCGGGAGCGACCCGGTCACCTTCGGGTCGAGGGTTCCGGCGTGGGCCGCCCGCTCCTGGCCGGTCATGTCGCGAACCCACCCGGCGACCTGGTGGGCCGACGGGCCGGGCGGCTTGTCGAGGTGAATAACGCCAAAGGCGAGCAGGTCGGCGGGTGAGCGGTCGGCAGGTGGGTCGGGGAGCATCGGTGTCGGTCAGCCCTCGAAGTCGTACTCGACGCCGGGCAGCGGGAACGCCCCCTCGTCCTCGTCGGGAACGTACTCCTCGGTCGCGCCGAGGACGACCCCGAGCACGCCCTCGGGGCCCCAGCGGGCGGTGTTGACCACCAGGTCGTACACCGAGCGGTCCTCGATGTCGATCCCGTAGTACGCTTCGTACCGGCCGGCCTCACTCTTGGCCCGGGCCTGGGTCTCCTCGCGGGCCTGGCTGACGGGCTTGCCCTCTCGGTCGGCGATCCGCTCGGCCCGGATGTCCAGCGGGGCGTCGAGCCACACACGAAGGTCGGCGTACTCGCCGGCCATCCAGCCCGACAGCCGAGACTCGAGGACGAGGTTGTCCTGGTCCCGGGCCGTGGTGCGGAGCCGTCGGTCGAGGTCACGGTCGATCGCGTCGTCCTCCTCGGCGCGGCGGTTGAGTTGGAGGGGTGTCAGGCCGCGTTCGTCGGCGATCGACCGGAAGATGTCGCCGCCGGAGACGTGGTCGTACCCCAGCCTGGTGGCCAGGTCGGCGGCGAGTGTGCTCTTGCCGCTGCCGCCGGGACCGGAGACGGTGATTAGCATATGTACTTTGACGCCGGCAGGGACAAAGAGGTTGCGAGTCCCCCGGACACGGCGGACCGTAACAGGGTCAGAGGGTCCCGGGACCGCGTCAGGTCGGGGAGACCTGCACGTTCAGCGCCTTCCGCATGACCTGCGAGAAACTCAGCGAGCAGACGAAATACCAGACCAGCCACAGCTGGATCGGCCCGATCACGGCTGTCTGCCAGGTCGACACCTCACCGATCAGCGGCAGCACCATCGCCGTCCCCGTCTCGACGACGTGACCGTCGAGCACCATCCAGTAGATCCACAGGAACACCGGGATGGTGAGCAACATGATCCACACCATCGGGCGGAACTGGGCCTTGAAGACGCCCAGGTCCATCTCCTCCATCTGTTCCTGGCGCAGCTCCTTGACGCGGTCCTCGTCACCGCGGTCTTTGGCCTCCTCGATTTTCTCCTTGAAGTTCTTTTGGGTCTCTTGGTAGTCGGACATGATGGAGGTGTCCATCATGTTGTCCTGGAGGACAGCGGTCCACAGTCCCGTCGCCAGCGCGAGGACCAGGACGACGACGTGGAAGGGGAGCGTGGCGTTCAGCGGCCCGAGGACGAGATTGATCCCGTCGCCGGCGATCACGTCACGAAGCCCCTGCTGGGAGTACGCCAAAAAGAGCAGGAGCACGCCAACGCCGGCGAGTTTGTCCCGGCGTGACCAGCTGAGGTCTTTCTCGTCGGTTTCGGCCGGCTCGGCCTCCGAGAGGGCCTCACGAACCCCCTCGGGGTCGTCCAGGACGAACCCATCACCGCCGGCGTCGACGAGCAGGCCGGACTCGATCAGCCGGCCCCACTCGCCGCTGGAGAGGTCGTCGCTGACATCCCCCCACGAGACGGTACCGTGCTCGTCGGCGACGGCGAGGACTGCCGACAGCGCGTCGGCCATCTCCTCGCCGTCGCCGACGATATCCTCTACCCTTCGCTCGGTCTTTGCCATCGTTGTAGTGTCTTATGCGCGGCGGTTAAGAACCTTTTACCCCGACACGTCGACTCGTTCGCGAACCGCGTCGTCGATAGCCCCCCAGACCTCGGCAGGTGGCTGCTCGCCGTCGATGGTCACGAACCCGTCGCGGTCCTGGTAGTGCTCGATCACCGGTGTGGTGTTCTCGTCGAAGACGTCCAGCCGGTTCTCGACGGCCTCGGGGCGGTCGTCCTCGCGCTGCTCGAGTTCGCCGCCACACCCGTCGCAGATACCCTCCTCCTCGGGCTGGTCGAACTCGACGTGGAAGCTGACGTCGCAGTCGTCACAGACCCGTCGCCCGGTCAGCCGGTCGATGAGCTCCTCGCGGGACACCTCGAGCGAGAGGATAACGTCGATGTCGGTCATCCCCGACAGCTCCTCGGCCTGCTCGAGGTTTCGCGGGTAGCCGTCGAGGACGAACCCGTCGGCCGCGGAGAGGGC
>CAZQZE010000285.1:0-3026 GCA_964597715.1 uncultured Halobacteriales archaeon | reverse complement strand
CGAACGAGCGTGTGGCGCCGCGAGCAGGGGGTGGTTCGGCTCTGCCGACTCAGAACCCGGCAGCTCATACTGCCGGACAGAAGTACGTGAAGACCGGTGTCGTGCAGTGGCCCGAAATCCTGCAGTTTCGGCCCTCTCCGTCGGACGTGGGGTGCGAAATGTTCTGTCCGACAGTATCAGTCGTCGGCCGATGCCTCCGACCCGGGCGCGTCGACGGCCACGTTCGACTCGTGACGGCGTGCGTGCTCGCGGAGTTCGCCGGGGATGCCGGGGGCGTCGGCCCGTGTGAGTTCGCCGGCGTCCTCGAGCTCGTCGAGGGACATCGGGAACGTCCGGAGGTCGTAGTGGAGGGCGATACCGGCCTTTGCGCCCATCCCCATCGCGACGGGGACCTGGTTGTGACCCGGAACGACGTCACCGACGGCCATGACCCCGTCGACGCTGGTGCGGCCGTGGTCGTCGACAGCCACAGTGCCGTCGTCGTTCAGCTCACAGCCGAGCTGTTCGGCGAGGTCTGTGTTGTACTCCGAGCCGTACATCGCGAACCCGCCGCGGTACTCCCGGCGGCGACCGTCGGCGAACTCCAGGGCCTCGAGCCAGCCGTCGTCGTCGTTCTCGACGCCGGTGACCTCCTCCTCGATGACCCCGACAGGGTGTGCCCGGACCTGCGCGTCGGTCTCCTCGCCCCAGTCGGGTTCGTCGCCGTCGAGCAGGATGTCAACCTCGTCGGTGAAGTTGAGCATGATCATCGCGACGTGGGCCGCACCGGAGCCGTTACCCATCACGTAGACGGGTGCGTCGACGAACATGTAGGCGTCACAGTGCAGACAGTAGTGGAGGCCACGGGCGGTCCGGGGGGCCGGCGGGTCCGGGTGTCCGTCGGTGAAGCCGGTAGCGAGTACGACCGACTCGGCGACAATAGAGACGTTGTTACCCTCCAGACGGACCCGCCCGTCGTCGGTGTGTTCCGCCTCGGTAACGAGGTCCCGGTAGTGGTCGGCGCCGTACTCCTTTACCTGGGTGAGCCCGGTCTGAAGGTACTCGTTACCGCTCGTGTCCTCCGTCACGCCAATGACGTTGTGGGTGTCCTGCATCATCGCGGCGCGGCCGCCGCCCCGGTCGACCAGTGCGGTGGTGTGACCGAGGCGGGTGGTGTACAACGCTGCGGTGAGGCCGGCGGGACCGCCCCCGACGACGGCAACCTCGTACTCTGCTGGCTGGCTCATACTGACACGTACGGGTTGACCGTATTTCAACGTCGGGTAACCCGACAGTAGCCACCCCGTGCCCACCCGGGCCGAGGGTCGCCCGAAACAGTCCGGACGACCCAGTCGGACCCAGGACGGCCGGAGAGCCGAATACGCCCGAGGGTCAAGAGTAGCTCATAAATGTATGGCCTCCCTACGTAGGGGTAGGACCGGCGTCAGCGGACGGCCGTCGCCTCAACCCAAACCATGAGCAGTCGTGTATACAGACTCCACTCGACACTCGAACTGCCACTCGAAGACGTCTACGACTACTTCGAGGACGACCCCGACTTACCGTCCGATATCGCCGATATCGATATCACGCGCCGGAATAATACGCTCATTATCAGCGCCGTTCCGGCGGACGATAGTATCAGCAAGTACACACCGACGGCCCAGTTGAAGGCCAGTGTCACCGAAAACCGGGTCTACGAGGAGGACCCCGACGAGCGACAGGGCGGCCCGCCATCGGGTGGTGGCGGCCCGCAGTGGGGCGCCTTCGAGGAGGAAGAGGAGGAGATCGAGTCCGAACTCGTCGAGTACGCCTGCTTCAAGGGTGACCGCGAGACGGTTCTCCAGAACAGCGCCCTCCAGTACGAGATGTTCGAGGTGCTCTGTGAGGTGGCTATCCGCTCGGAGAAGGGGAACCTGACCGCCATCGCGGGCAACGACACCGACCTCGAGGCCGTCCGTATCGTCGACGGTGAGGGCCGGCCGGCGTCGGTCACCGTGACCGAGGACCCCAGCGAGGACGGCGACGACGGCGGCGTCGACTGGCGTGACAACGAGTTCATCAGTTAGTGACGGCCAGACAGCCGGTGTGGCGTCCGGCGGCAAGGAGAGGTACCCCGCCAGCACAGTTCGCTGCCGTCCGCTCTCTCTTATCGGGACCCTGCGCGGTCACAGTCGGGCGTTGAAGCCGTGTCGTGGCAACGACGAGACCGGTCAGGTGTAGCCGTTCGTGAGACGGCCGCCGGGGTATCACGCCCCGCGAGGGGTCAGGAGTCGCCGCGCCGTGCGACGACGATGCCGGCAACGAACAGGACCGCCCCTGACCCGAGGAGGCCGATAGTGAGGAGTCTGCCGGACAGGAAAATTCCCACCCCAACCAGTGCGGCGGCCCCAGCGTGTAGTATCGCCGTCGGGTTCATACCTGGATCCGTGGGGTAGACAGACAAAAATGGGCCGAAAGTCGCCGGGGCACGGACCGTCACCTCTCACACCGGAGCAGCCTCACCTGCGGCCTGCGGCACCGGTTAGCGCGTGGCGGTGATAGGTCCGGCCGTCAGTCCAAAAAACACTTATTTGCGCTAATTACATCTCATTACAGGATGGCAACGCAGACATTTCCCGACTACGTCGATGTCGACTACACCGACGGCGAGGGCGAGGACCCGGAGGACTATCCGGCAATCGAGGACAAGATCGAAAAGGCAATCGAGGTCACCCGGGCCGGCCTTGCGGAGTACGAGAGTCCGGTTGTGATGTGGACCGGCGGAAAGGACTCCACGCTCACGCTGTACTTCGTGAAGGAGGTCGCCGAGCAGTTCGACCTGGCGGTTCCGCCTGTTGTGTTCATCGACCACTACCAGCACTTCGACGAGCTGTTTGACTTTGTCGAGCACTGGGCCGAGGAGTGGGACCTCGAGGTCATCTGGGCGCGCAACGAGGACGTCGGCGAGTACGTCGAGGAGCAGGGTCTCGACCCGGGCGACGACATCCCGGTCGACGCCCTCTCCGAGCACAACCAGCACCACATCCGGAACATCCTGGAGTACG
>CAZQZE010000284.1:0-3048 GCA_964597715.1 uncultured Halobacteriales archaeon | reverse complement strand
CGCTGGACGCGATGGTGTGGGCGGCGCGGAACGCCGGCGCACTCGGGGCGAAACTCACCGGCGCCGGCGGCGGCGGCTGTATCGTCGCGCTGGACGAGACGGCGGAGACAGCAGCTGCCCTTGACTACACACCCGGCTGCGAGCGTTCGTTCCGGGCCGAACTCGACGCCGACGGTGTCCGCACCGAGGACGGGGGACCGGGGGGCTGTGGATGACGACGGTCCTCAAACTCGGTGGGAGCGTGATCACCGACAAGGCCCGCGAGGGGGCCCTCGACGAGGAGGGGCTCGGCGCGGCCGCCGACGCCGTCGCGGACGCGAGCGGGGACCTCGTCCTCGTCCACGGCGGCGGGAGCTTCGCCCACCCGCGAGCCGACGCACACGGTGTCACAGACACCGACGGGACGGACGACGCCGCCGCGGTAACCGACGTCCACAGCGCCATGACCGACCTGAGTGACGCGGTCGTCGACGCACTCCACGACCGGGGGGCTCCGGCCCTGCCGGTCGACACGCTTTCCGCCGCCTCCCGCGACGGGGGCGGGGAGCTGTTGCTCCCGGCCGGCACCGTCGAGCGGATGCTCGGTGAGGACTTTCTCCCGGTAGTCCACGCGGACCCGGTGGTCCAGGCGGGGGCCGGCGCAACCGTCCTCAGCGGCGACGAGATCGTCACCTCGCTGGCGCGCTCGCTCGACGCCGACCGTGTCGGTCTCTGCAGTGCGGTACCCGGCGTCCTCGACGCGGACGGCGCGGTCATCGACCGGGTCGACCGCTGGGCGGACGTCGCCGAGGCGCTGGGTGGCAGTGACGGCACCGATGTCACCGGCGGGATGGCGGGCAAGGTCCGCACGCTACTCGACCTGCCGGCGCCCGCATACGTCTTTGGACCCGGGGGGATAGCGCCGTTTCTCGCGGGCGAGGCCCCGGGGACGGAGGTTCGCGGCGGGTAACTCACACAGAGCGCCCGGCCGGGGGCGTGGCCAAAAGCCCTTTTATCGCGTTCGTGCAAGCGGGAGTATGACAGCTGTTCGAAGTGTTCGGAGCACCGCGTACGGCGCCAGGCTGTTCGCGTACGTGCTTGCCGTGGCCGCGGTCGGCGGTGGTCTGCTCGGCGCTGGCTACAGTCTCGCCTGGCCGACCGCCCTCGATGTCGTCCTCGGCGGGGCGCCCGTGGAGTCACCCGCGACGCTCGTCGCGGGCTCGGCGCTCGGGTTGGCGGGCGTCTATGTGCTCGGCGCGGGGCTGTTCGCCACCCTACATAGGCTCGTCGCCGACGGGGTCGCCAGAGGGGTCGAGAGCGCCGAGGTGACCGTCGACGGGGCGGTGACACCTACCGGCGACACCGACCGTGCCGGTGGCGCGGCAGCGTCAGCCCCCGGCTCCGGCCCGGACCCCGGACGGGCGGCGGGTCCCGATGAGGCCCCTCTCGGCGCGGGTGTGTCCGCGGACGGAACCGACGGGACGGCCACAGCGCCGGCTGCTGACGCCGGTCCACACGCAGGGAGTGAGCCCGAACCTGTGGCGGGAGAGGCGTCAGAGGCCACTGACACCACCGACCGGCTAGGGGCAGGGACCCCGGACCACCCTGACGGGGGGGATGCCGTGCCCGGAGTGGCGGACGCGGACGGCGGTGACGACGAGTGGACGTCACCCGGTGACCTGGAGACGGAGCCGGTGGACGTAGAGACGAGTGACACGGTGCCGGTCGACAGGGGCGGTGAACCCGACCCCGGCGATGGCAGCGGCGAGGACACCGGGGCGACAGACCGGCCACCCGAGCCATCCCCGGAGGAGATCGCCTTTGGTTCCGCCGGCGACGGGGGCCAATCCAGCCGGAGGGGTGTGGCCGACACCGGGTCCGAGAGCGGGACCGTGACCGAGCGGTCGGACTGGTTTGGGGATGATACCGAGGAGGAGTCCGACACCGGGATGACAGAGGAGAAGCGCGCCGAGGAGGCCGGACCCGAGCCGGCAGGGTCGACAGCGGTGTCAGACCCGCTAGCAGACCCCAACGACTCGGAGTGAGCAACGGAACGCCGGAGAGCAACACCGCCGGCACGGCCGACCCCACAGCTTTTACGCTCGCCCGGTATAAGTAACTACAACCGAGTGCCAGGCCGTCCGAGGGCGGTGTGACGGCCGGCGGGCGCACGCGGCACCGACCCCACCGGGGTTCGTGCCCACACGGTGTGCCCGGGACCGTGCGAGGCCGGCGGCTACCCGAGACGCGGGTGCTGGCCGGTTCCGGAGACGCCCCTGCCGGCGGGCCGCCAGGACGGTATCTCGGAGTGATACAATGGAGATCGAAATCGCGACAATCGGCGGTTACGAGGCGGTCGGGCGGCAGATGACTGCGGTACGTGCGGGCGACGACATCGTCATCTTCGATATGGGGTTGAACCTCTCGAAGGTCCTGATCCACGACAACGTCGAGACCGAGCGGATGCACTCACTCGACCTGATCGACATGGGTGCGATCCCCGACGACCGGATCATGTCGGACCTGGAAGGGGACGTGAAGGCAATCGTGCCGACCCACGGTCACCTCGACCATATCGGCGCCATCTCGAAGCTGGCCCACCGGTACGACGCACCGGTCGTCGCCACCCCCTACACTATCGAACTGGTCAAACAACAGATCCAGGGCGAGGAGAAGTTCGGGGTCCAGAACGACCTCGTGAAGATGGAGGCCGGTGGGACGATGCGGATCGGCGAGAGCAACGAACTCGAGTTTGTCAACGTCACTCACTCGATCATCGACGCGATCAACCCCGTCCTGCACACGCCCGAGGGCTCGGTCGTCTACGGGCTGGACAAGCGGATGGACCACTCGCCGGTGATCGGCGACCCGATCGACATGGACCGGTTCCGGCAGATCGCCCGGGAGGACGGCGGTGTCCTCTGTTACATCGAGGACTGCACGAACGCGGGCAACAAGGGTCGCACCCCGAGCGAATCCGTCGCCCGCCGCCATCTCAGGGACGTCATCCACAGTATCGAGGATTACGACGGTGGAATCGTCGCCACCACGTTCTCCTCGCACATCGCC
>CAZQZE010000283.1:0-3058 GCA_964597715.1 uncultured Halobacteriales archaeon | reverse complement strand
TCGCCCGTCGGTACAACGCCGTCTCGACCTGACACGGGTCGTTGACACCGGTCACGCCCGCCACAAATCGGGCGGAGGGTGTCAAAACCGGGACTGTCGCCCGCCGCTGCGGGCGACAGGGTCGGTCAGGGTGTCCGGGCGCGCTGTCGGGTGGATGGGAAGGGTGTGGCCGCCGGCGCGCCCACCGGAGCCGACTCTCCACGGCCACTTGAAAACCCGTCAGACGCGTGTCTGCCGCCGCCGGGTTTTTGCCGACTGCCACCCTCACGGTCAGTATGACCGCGACCTGGGGAGCCCTGTTCGACCGTGCGCCCGACACCCCCGAACAGCAGGTCCGCGAGACCCTCACCGACCGCCGCGGCAGCGAGACCGACCAGGACGCCGATGACTGACCCCGACCCCGCCCGTATCGTCGCCGACGCCGACGTGCTCGCCGCCGACCTCCTCTGTGGCGGACCGGCCCGCGAGGCACTCGACAGCGTCCGGGCCCACTCCTGGGTCGACCTGGTTGCCAGCGACCCGCTCCTCGACGACGCCGAGGCCGTTATCGCGGCGCTGGCGGACGAGACCCTGGCGGCCGACTGGCGCGACCGGGCCGCCTCCGAGCGCGTCCCCGTCGACCACACCGCCGGCGACCACCCCGCACTCGCCTCTGCCTACGAGGGAAACGCGGCGCACGTCCTCTCCCTCGACCAGGGGGTCACCTCCGCGGGTGCGAACCTCTCGCTGCAGTCACACGTCCAGGTCAGCCTGCGCACGCCGGCGGCCTTCGTCACCCTGTTCGACCCGGCCTCGCTGTACGAGGTCACAAACGGCGGGGAGTATCCCGGCCCGGACCGGGACCCACGCGGCTGACCTGGGTGTGTGCGCTGTCGCCACCGGCGCGGGCCGTTACCGGCGGGGCTACAGCGGGGTTCGGTCGACGAACTCGACGACCTCCTCGGCGACCTCCTCGCCGGCGTCCTCCTGGAGGAAGTGCATCGCGCCCTCGACCCAGACGTCGGGCTGGTCGCCGGCGGCGGGGATCAGCCCCCGCAGCGGGTCCCGTGCCCCCCTCGTGATCGGGTCCGAGTCCGCAAAGAGGACAAACGCCGGCTTCTCCCACTCGGCCAGTCGCTCGCGGGCGGCGCTCGTGACCTCGGCGCCGTCCCCGCCGTCGGCGCGGGGGACCATATCCGGCCACTCCCGGGCCCCCGCCTTCAGTTCCTCGTCGGGAAACGGGGCCTCGTACGCCGCGAGCACCTCGTCAGCGAGTTCACCGGCGGTGGCATTGTCGACCAGCATCGGAACCGGGAGTTCGTCGGCCCGCTCGACAAAGTCCCGGAAGTCGTACCACTCCTCGGCCATCCTCGCCTCGCCGGTCGGGCAGTCGGTGTTCATCGGGACCAGCCGGGCGAACCGCCCCTCGTTGTTGACCGCGACGGGCAGGCCGACGATCCCACCCCAGTCCTGACACACGAGCGTGATATCGGTCAGCCCCAACTCCTCGACGAACTGCTCGGTGGCGTCGTAGTGGAGGTCGTAGCCGTACTCCGCGCGCTCGGTGTACTTGTCCGAGCGGCCGAAACCGATGGCGTCGGGGACGACGACGCGACCGCGTTCGGCCAGTGTGGGGACCATCTTCCGGTAGAGAAAGCCCCAGGTCGGCTCGCCGTGTAGACAGAGAAACGTCTCCTCCCTGTCGCCGTCGGGGTCGGTGTCGATATACGCCATCTCCGGGTCGCCGGGCGCGTCGACCGTGAGCGCGCGCGGCTCGTAGTCGTAGTCCGGGACCGCCTCGAAGGCCGATTCGGGTGTCGAGCGCAGCGCCATAGTCGTGTACGCACGGGATCAGCGGAAAAATTGTTCGACTCGCTGTGACACCCCTCCGGCGCCGGTCGCACCCGCCCGGGCCGGTCGCGTCGGCGCCGACCGAACTCAGCGGTCGGCGTGTTCGTGCCACTCGGCGAACTTCGCCAGCGCCCGGCCGCGGTGGGAGACGGCGTTTTTCTCCTCGGTGTCCATCTCCGCGAACGTCTGTCCCGCGTGCTCGAAGATGGGGTCGTAGCCAAAGCCACCCTCCCCCCGAGGCTCGACGACGGTGCCCGGGACGACACCGTCGAACAGCTTCACCGGCAGGACCGCCTCGCCGCCCTCGTCGGCCTCGTGGACCTGTTCGTCGGTGGTGGCGCCGGCGCGCTCGTCGGCAGCCTGGTCCTGGCCCCGCCGCTCGCGGTCGACAGGTTCGGGTGTCGCCGCGAACGGCTCCCCGTCGCAGTAGGCAACGACACACCGGAAGGCTGCCGAGCGGTCGGCCTCGCCGCGGGCCAGCCGTGAGACCCGTTCGACCCCTACCCGGTCCTCGACGTACGAGGAGTAGGGGCCGGGAAAGCCACCGAGGGCGTCGATAGTGAGGCCGGAGTCGTCGACAAAGACGGGCTCGCCGGCGTGACGGTAGGCCTCCCGGGCGCCGTGGGCCGCGACCGCGGCGAGGCTGTCGGCCTGGGGCTCGAGGTAGTCGAAGTCCAGTTGCTCGACGGGGGTGTCCAGATACTCCTGTGCCTCGTGAACCTTCCCCGGATTGGTGGTGACGAAGGTGACCATACGGGCAAACGGGTCGGTTCGCGCAAAGGCGCGTCGGTCTCGCTGAGATATCCCGGCCACCGCACCGGCCGGCCGGAGAAAGGCAGCCCGGTCACTGGCATCCGCCGAGCGCCGGAGGCGCGAGGCGGTTCACTCGGCGCGAACTAAGTGAGCGCCGAGGTGTTTTTCACCCACGTCTTTCAAGGAGTGGTTCCGCAGCGAGGAACCCCGACGAAAAGAAGGTGGGTACTCAATCCACAATAACCTCGACGGGTTCCTCCTCGTCGTCCCCGCCGGCGACATCGTCGTCGCCGCCGCGCTGTTGCTGGAAGAAGAGTGCGCCGGCGACCGCAAGCACGACCCAGGAGCGCCAGTTGGCGAGGTTGAGGGTGTAGCCGATGCCGAAGGGCTTCTTGACGAGCATCCCCTCGCTGGGCTGCCAGTACGAGGAGAGCAGCCGCTTGATGCTCGGGCGTTCGAAGTTGTACGGGATGCC
>CAZQZE010000282.1:0-3066 GCA_964597715.1 uncultured Halobacteriales archaeon | reverse complement strand
ATACTTCGCCAGCAGCACCTGCCCGAGCGCGTTGTTCAGCTTGTGTGCCCCCCCGTGTAACAGGTCCTCCCGCTTCAGATACACCTCCCGGTCGTACCGCGCCGAGAGCTGGTCCGCGCGCTGGAGCGGGGTGGGTCGACCGCCGAAGTCCCGCAACCGCTCGCGGAACTCGTTCATAAAGCCAGCCTCGTTGTTCAGGACGTGTCGTTCGTAGGCGTCGGCCAGCTCCTCGATTGCTGGCATCAACACCTCGGGCACGTACTGGCCGCCGTAGTCGCCGAACTTGCCGTGACTGCTCATCGTGTCTCCGTTTGTGTCATGGTCCTGTCTCACTGTTGCGCTGCCGTCGCGAGCGTGTGCACGTTCGTCCGCGGGTCGCCGTCCATCAGCGCCGAGCCGACGAGCAACGCGTCGGCCCCGGCCTCGCGCATCCGCCGGACATCCTCGACCGTCTGTATGCCGCTTTCCGCAATCAAGCTGGCGCTCCCGCCGGCGGCCGGCGCCACCCGTTCGAAGGTACCCAGGTCGACCTCCAGGCGACCCAGGTCGCGGTTGTTCACGCCGACGAACTCCGCACCCGCCGCCAGGGCGCGTTCGGCCTCCGCCTCGGTGTGGACCTCGACGAGCGGCTGAAACCCGCGCTCACGGGCGGCCGCAACCATCCCCTCCAGGTCGTCGAGAAACCGGACGATCAGGAGCACGAGGTCTGCCGCGACGGTGTCGAGTTGCTCCTCGCGGAGAACAAAGTCCTTGCGCAACACGGGGACATCGACCGCCGCACGGACGCGCCGAAGGTCCTCGGGGCTCCCCCCAAAGTGGTCCGGCTCGGTCAGGACCGACAGCGCCGCGGCCCCCCCGTCCACCATCGCGTTCGCCGTTGCTACCGGGTCGACGGCGTGTTCCCCGTCGGTCGTTGGTGAGGTCGGCTTTAGCTCCGCGACCAGCGGCACGAGCCCCGCGCGCTCGGCACGTGCGAGCGCCGCGGACAGCGGCCGGGCGTCGACCGAGACCCCGTCGCCGCCGCCACGCTCGCGCGCCGTCGACAGGATCGACCGCACCGCCGGTGCCAGTCCCTCGTCGGAGTCCATTATTGAACACTAGTGGACAGAGATGTTCATAAGGCTTGCGCACGCCCGCGACACCTGCCGGCGGCCCGCGCTCCCGGGCACACACAGCGACACCGGAGGGTCGACGCCGTTCGTTTCCTAATATAAGGGATAACTGCCCGATACACAGATTTATATGGGAAGATGACCAACAGTAGAACAGAATACATGGAGATAGCACGACAACTGTCCGGCCGAGCCAGGAGGGGCCGCGGCCCGGAGCACGAGCGCGGGTCCCACCGACTGGTCGTCGACCGGGGGTCACAGGGTCGTCGGGCCCGTGACCGTGTCCCCACCCGGCGCCGGAAAGCATGAAAGTCGCGGCCGTCAAAGGTGGAAATATGGACGATGTCGCCGGTATCTTCGCCCGCGAGTTCCCCGCGGTCGACGGGCACATTCAGGTCGGGGTCGCGCAGGGTCGGGTCATCTCCGTCGACTTCCCCGCCCGTCCGCAGGACGACGCCCGCACCGACCACGACCTTCTCGACCGGGTTGGCGACTACCTGAGCGGCGACTCCGACGCCTTCCGCGATGTGACTGTCGCGCTGACGCTCCCGACCGACAAGCGCCGTGTGCTTGAAGCCCTCCGTGAGGTCCCCTACGGCGAAACCGTGGCCGTCGAGCAACTCGCCCGGATGACCGCCGGCCTCGACGACGACGAGGAGGCCGACCTCCGGACCGTCCGCGACGCCCTCCGTGAGAACCCCGCCCCGGTCCTCATCGGCGACCACCGCGTCGGTAACGCCGCAGGCGCAACCCCCGCCGAGGTCGCCACGGTCTGTCGGCGCCTCGAGGGGCTGTAGCGGCGCTCCCGGCACAGCTCAGGCCGACCATAGCCGTGGCCTGTCGAGCAGTCCGTGGACGAGAAACTCCAGCGCATTCACCAGGTAGTGAGCCACGACGACGAGCAGTAGACTGCCGGTGAACGCGTATGCCCCCGCGAGGACGAGTCCCAGCCCGCCGGTCACGACGACCCCGGCTCGGCCCTGCGCGCCGTGTCCGAGCGCGAACACACCCGCGGAGACAGGGACGAGCACCCAGGGGGACACACCAAAGCCGGCGGCCGGGACACCGACCACTGCTGCACGGAAGAGGAACTCCTCGACCAGCGCCACGACGGGAAGAACGACCCCGAACAGTACCGCCCACCCGGACGTGGACTCCGGTGAGAGCATCTCACGAAGGGTCTCGTCGGAGGTGACCCCGGCGGTCTCGGCGAGCGCCCCGGCCAGTTCGTTGCCGACCCAGAGCACGACACCCAGCCCGAGCCCGCCGGCCAGGAGCGCGAGGGTCTCCCCGCCCACCCCGAACGCCGAGAGCGGGATCATAAAGTACAGCCCTCCGACGGCGAGGACCCCGCCGAACAGCCCCTGCGTGACCGCGACGTTCGCGAGCAGTGCGCCCGTCGACAGCGACGGGGTCCCCTCGGCGACACCCGGCGGGTCGTTCCACGGGTTGGGCGTGTCGTCGCCCTGCTGTGGGACAGACTGGCGGTAGTCGTCACCACTGGTCTCGGTATCTGCCGCCCCCTGGAGCCTTTGCTCCGGTCGGAGACCGGGGTGGGACGTCACGTCCGCGTCCTGGCTGTCACCGGGGCTCTCGTCGTGAGCCGGGTCCGGGTCATCCTCGGGCGGCCCCGATTCCGACGGCGGGTCACGGACGGCGCCCTGCGAGAGGCGTGCGAGACCGAGAAAGAGGGTGAGAACAACGCCGGTGAGCCCGAGAAAGGCCGCCCACCGGGTCACGGCAGGTCGTCAGTTAGGGCTCGGGTTGCTGGAGCCCCGGCCGACATCGTGTTCCAAGGCCTGTCCGGTGATGGACCGGAGCCGCGAGACCAGCGAGTCCTTCTCGGGTTCGCCCGCGAGGGCGACCTCCAGCACCTCGCTGATGTGGGAGACGGGGACTATCTCCACCATCTCCTTGTACTCGTCCTCGATCATCACGTCCTGCTCGTTGGCCT
>CAZQZE010000281.1:0-3104 GCA_964597715.1 uncultured Halobacteriales archaeon | reverse complement strand
CCTGGTGACCGTCGGCAAGCGCCGGACTGTCCGGGACGCCGCCCAGCTCCTGCTCAAACACGATATCGAGCAGATCCCGGTCGTTACCGGTGACGAACTCTACGGCGTCGTCCGGGATATCGAGCTGCTGGAGGCGCTATGAGCGAGGGCAACAGTACAGCGGGTGGGAACAGCGAGGGGGGGCGGCTGACCGAACTCGCAAAGCGCCGTGGCTTTTTCTTCCAGAGTTCCGGCGCCTACGGCGGCGTCGCCGGCTTCTACACCTACGGTCCCCAGGGGGCGACCCTGAAGGCGAATCTCGAGGAGGCCTGGCGGGACCGCTTTGTCACCCGGGAGGGCCACATGGAGATCGACGCCCCCGACGTGATGCCTGAGGCCGTCTTCGAGGCGTCGGGCCATCTCGATACCTTCGACGACATGATAGTCGAGTGCCCGGCGTGTGGCGCGACCCACCGGGCCGACCACCTCATCGAGGACGCCACCGACATCGAGGAGGCCGAGTCGATGGCGAACGAGGCGGCGGTGGAGATTATCGCGGACCACGGGGTCGGCTGTCCCTCCTGTGGGGCATCGCTTGCGGACGAGCCCGTCGACAACTTCAATCTCATGTTCGGGACCAACATCGGGCCGGGCGATGGCGCGCCGGGCTACCTGCGCCCCGAGACCGCCCAGGGTATCTTTGTCGAGTTCCCACAGCTCGCGGAGTACGCCCGCAATCAACTGCCATTTGGCGTTGCACAGGTCGGGACGGCCTACCGCAACGAGATCAGCCCCCGGAAGTCGCTGGTGCGGGTCCGGGAGTTCACCCAGGCCGAACTCGAACACTTCGTCGACCCCGAGACCGACGAGCCGCCGCTGGAGCGGGTCGCGGGCGTGGAGTTGCCGCTGTACGCCGCCACGGCACAGCAGCGCGAGGCCGGCACGGCCGTCGGGATGACCGTCCGGGAGGCCGTCGACGAGGGCGTCATCGAGAGCGAGTGGGTCGCCTTCTATCTGGGGCTCGCAAAGCGGTGGTACGAGCGGGTCGGCGTCGACATGGACCGGTTTCGCTACCGCCAGCACCTCCCCGGGGAGCTCTCCCACTACGCCTCGGACTGCTGGGACGCGGAGTCCGAGGTCGACGGCGACTGGATAGAGGTCACCGGCTTTGCGTACCGTGGTGACTACGACCTGACGAACCACGCCGCACACTCCGGTGAGGACTACGACGTCTTCAAGCAGTACGACGAGCCTGTCACCGTCGAGCGGCCGACGGTCGACCCCGACATGAGCGAACTCGGCCCGGCGTTCGGCGGCGAGGCGGAGGCGGTCGCGGAGGCGCTGGCCGCCCTGGCCGAGCGCAACCCCGACGCCTTCGAGGGGGAGACGGTGACCGTCGGGGTCGACGGACAGGAGTACGCGGTCCCCGTCGAGCAGACCGGGTTCGCGGTCGAGGAGGTGACCGAGGCCGGCGAGCGGGTGACCCCACACGTCGTCGAGCCCTCCTTCGGCGTGGGCCGGCTGGTCTACACCGTCCTCGCACACGCCTACGAGACCGACGTGGTCGACAGCGAGGAGCGGACCTACCTCTCGCTGCCGCCGGCTCTGGCGCCGACGACGGTCGGCGTGTTCCCGCTGATGGACCGCGACGGGCTCGGCGACCGGGCCCGCGAGGTTGCCACACAGTTGCGCGAGGCGGGGCTCGCCGTGACCTACGACGACTCGGGTGCCATCGGCCGCCGGTACCGCCGGCAGGACGAGGTCGGCACCCCCTTCTGTGTGACCGTCGACTACGACACCCTCGGCGAGGGTGACAGCCCCGACCTGGCGGGGACCGTCACCGTCCGGGAGCGTGACACGACCGTCCAGCGCCGGGTCGCTATCGAGGAGTTGCCCGACAGGCTGCGGGCGCTCCGGGAGGGCGATATCGGGTTCGGGGACCTCGGCTGAGGGATGGACTACGGCCGCCGGCTCGCACACGTCAGCGGGGTGACCGTGCCGGGGCTGTACCTGGCCAACCTCATCGAGTGGGGAACAGTCAAATATCTGGTCGCGGCCGGCGCCGCCCTGGCGGTGGTTCTCGAGCTGGTCCGGCTGTTCGCCGGGCTGGACTGGGTGGTCTACGACCGGCTCACCCGCGAGTACGAACAGGACAACCCCGCCGGCTACGCGCTGGCGGTCGTCTCGGCAGCCATCGTCGGCTGGACCTTCCAGCCGGCTATCGCCGTCGCCGCCTACCTCCTGTTGGGTATCGCCGACCCGCTCGCGGGCGTGCTCTCCGAGGCCGAGGGCCCTGACACCCGCAAATCAGCCGGGGTGATGATGGTCACCTTCGTGGTCTGCGTGCTCATCGGGCTGCCCTTTCTCCCGCCGCGGGCCGTGTTCCCCGTCGCGGCCGTGGTGGTCGCCGCCGACGCGCTCAAACCACGGGTCTACGGCTACGTCATCGACGACAACGTCTCGATCCCGGTAGGGGCTGGCGTCACCGGCTGGCTGCTCGTAACATACGTGCCGCCGCTGGTATGACCGGCTGGCACAGTCTGGCTCACTGTGCTCGCGCTGTCTCCGACCACTTTCACCCCGCCACCCGCACGCTTAACCCCGGCGACCGGCTACGGACGGGCGAATGGCGACTGGCGCCGAGCGCGACACCGAGACGATTGACCGGCCGCTCGTGGTCCCCGGGACCCTGGAGCGGCGGGCATACCAGCTCCGGTTGGCCGAGGCCGCGACCCGCGGGCACACACTGGTCTGTCTCCCGACCGGGCTGGGGAAGACGGCGGTGAGCCTGCTGGTGACCGCCCACCGACTCCACGAGACCGGGGGAAAGTCACTGCTGCTCGCGCCGACAAAGCCGCTGGTCGCCCAGCACGCCGACTTCTACCGGGAGGCCCTCGGGATTCCGGACGAGGAGGTCGTGGTCTTCACCGGCGAGGTCAGCCCCGACGACCGCGCGGCACTCTGGGAAGACGCCCGGGTCGTCATCGCCACCCCGCAGGTCGTCGAGAACGACCTCGTCGGCAACCGGGTCTCGCTCTCGGCGGTCACACACTGCACCTTCGACGAGTGTCACCGCGCGACCGGCGACTACGCCTACAACTACATCGCCGAGCGCTACCACGCCG
>CAZQZE010000280.1:0-3109 GCA_964597715.1 uncultured Halobacteriales archaeon | reverse complement strand
TGTGAGGGGGGCCGCCGCCGACAAAGGGGTTTCGCGTTCCGTCCCGCCCGACTCAGGAGCGGAGCCCGTACCCCCGGGCCATCAGCGCCAGCACGCCGGCGACCGCGACGACGGAGGCGCCGGCGAGCACGCCCAGCGAGACGACCGGCGACACCTCGGCCTGCCCGAGCAGGCCAAACCGGATCCCGCTGACGATGTAGACCATCGGATTGAGATACGAGACCGTCTCCACCAGCCCCGGCAGGTCCGAGATGGGGTAGAACACCCCGCCAAAGAAGACCAGCGGCTGGATCAGAAACTGGTTGAAGACGGTCAGCTGGTCGAAGTCGTCGGCCCACAGCCCGCCGGCGATCCCGAGGCTGCCAAAGAGGGTGACCACGAGCACCAGTGCGGCGACAGCCACCAGCGGCCGGCGGACCGGGATCTCCGAGAAGACCAGACCGAGCCCGAAGATCACCAGCCCGACCGCCAGCCCCCGGACGGCACTCGCCAGGAGGTAGGCGGTCACCTGTTCGCGGTGGCCCATCGGCGAGGCGACGACGCTCTCGACGTACTCCTCCCAGCGGCCGTGAAACAGGGTAAAGGAGGCGTTCTGGAACGACTGGGTGATGGTGCCAAGCGCGATCAACCCCGGGATGACAAACTGGAGGTAGGGCACCCCGGCGGTGTCGCCGATCCGGGCGCCGAGGACGACGCCAAACACCGTCACGTACAGCGCGTTGGTGACGATCGGCGGGAGCACCGTGTTCTTCGGCCGGCGGACCACCCGCAACACCTCGCGGCGTCCGAGCGCCCACGTCCGGACCGCCCAGCCGGGCAGTTGGCCCTCCTGTGCTCGCTCTCGGAGGCTCATCGTGTCACCTCTATGTCGGGGCCGCCGGTGTCCGACTCGGCACCCTCGTCGGGCCGGGCGGGTGTGGCGCGGTCGCTGTCGGTGCGGGTCATGTCGACGAAGACGTCCTCCAGGGTTGTCGGCTCGGTCTCGACGTCGGTCACGGTCACACCGGCCTCGGTCAGCGCGGTTATGACCGCGGGGAGCGCGCCACTGGAGCGGCCGGCCTCGACCGCCAGCCCCGCGTCGGTCCGCTCCGCCGAGACGACCTCGTCGATCCCGTCGAGGGTACCCCGGGGCGGGCGTCCCGCGACCCCCAGGTGGTAGGTGTCGGTTCCCCGGCGCCGGAGTTCGGCGGGGGTGTCGACAGCGACACTCCGGCCCGCCTCCATGACGCAGACCCGGTCACAGAGCCGTTCGGCCTCCTTTATGTAGTGGGTCGTCAGCAGCACCGTCATCCCCCCCTCGTTGAGGTCCTGGACGACGTCCCAGACCTCCCGGCGGAGCTGGACATCGACCCCAGCGGTCGGCTCGTCGAGGATGAGGAGGTCGGGGTCGGTCACCAGCGCCCGCGCCAGGAGGACGCGGCGTTTCATCCCGCCGCTGAGGCTCTTGAACGTGGCGCCGGCTTTCTCCTGGAGACCCACCCGGTCGAGCGCCCAGTCGGCCCGTGCCTGTGCCGTCTCCCGGGGAATGCCGTGGTAGCCGGCCTTGTGCTCGAGTACCTCCCGGATCGGGAAGAACCGGTCGACGTTGTACTCCTGGGGGGCCAGTCCGACCCGCTGGCGGACGGCCCGCCGGTCGGTGACGACATCGTGGCCGAACACCGCGGCAGTGCCGGTCGTCGGTCCGCTCAGCCCGACGAGCGTCTCGATGAACGTCGTCTTCCCGGCGCCGTTCGGGCCGAGCAACCCGAAGAACTCGCCGCGGTCGACCGACACCGAGAACCCGTCCAGCGCACGGGTCCCCTCGTACTCCTTCACGAGGTCCTCGGCGGCGATCGCAACAGAATTAGACATGTATGTACGGAGGGCCCTCGGCCACTAAGGTTCGTCGTTACCGTGTCACCGCGTGGCGAACCCAGGGCCTCGTGGGGTCAACAGGCCGGCGACAGTCACTCGGCCTGGGACACGCCGGTCACCTCGAAGCGTGCGCCGCCGCCCTCGGCGTCGGTCACGCGGATGTCCCAGCCGTGAGCCTCGGCGATCTCCTGGACGATGGCGAGCCCGAATCCGGTACCGTCGTCGTCCGTCGAGTGGCCGGGGTCGAAGACCTCCTCGCGGCGTCCCTCGGGGATACCGGGACCGTCGTCGGCCAGATAAAAGCCCTCGGCGAGCGGTCCGACACGGACTGACACCCCCTCGGTGTGGTCGGCCGCCGGCCGACTGCTCGTCGAGCCGTGCTCGACGGCGTCCTCCGGGGCCTGCGACGGAGGGCTCGTGGAGCCGTGCTCGACGGCGTTGCCAAAGAGGTTCTCGAACAGTTGCCGGAGTCGTGCCCCGTCGGCGGCGAGGGTGGCGTCGGCGTCGACGGTCAGGTCCGCGCCGTGGCTCTGTGTGCTCTTCCAAGCCGCGGTCGCGGCCTCGCGCAGCGACACCAACTCCGTCTCGCTGATGCGCTCGCCCTCCTGGGCCAGCGTCAGCAGGTCGTCGATCAGCGTCTCCATCCGGCCGAGCGCGCTCTCGACCAGCGCGGTTTCCTCGCGGTCGACATCGTCCTGGAGGAGTTCGAGGTAGTTCTGGGCGACGTTGAGCGGGTTCCGGAGGTCGTGGGCGACGACGCCCGCAAAGGAGTCCAGCCGCTCGTTCTGGCGTTTGACCTCCCGTTCGCGGGCCTTTCGTTCCGAGATATCCTTGACCGTGCCGAAGTTGTACGGGGTGCCGTCGATCCGGTGACGGGTGGTGACCGTCGCGACCGGGACCATCCGTCCGCTGTGGCGGTGTTCGGTCTCGGCGGTCCGCGTCTCACCGTCCGTGAAGGAGTCCCAGTAGCCGTCGAAGCGGGCAGGGTCGAGGTCGACAGCAACCGCACAGACCGGGGTGCCGACCAACTCCGACCGGTCGACCGCGAGCAGGTCGGCGTACGCCCCGTTGACGTAGCGGTACCGCCCGTCGGCGCCGTAGATCGCGACGCCGACACCGACAGCCTTGACCATCGTCTCGAAGAACTCCGGGCCGACTTCGTCCATAACGTGACAGTTTCGAGAGATACGGGTTTGAGTGTTCCGGGTCCCAACCACCCACCGGAGGGGTTGAACTGAGCAGCGCCGCGTCACCC
>CAZQZE010000279.1:0-3157 GCA_964597715.1 uncultured Halobacteriales archaeon | reverse complement strand
GTCTACGACGCCCCCGGCCACGCACCCCACCACTTCGTCTGCTTCGACGAGGACGACGGCACGCTCTACGCCGCCGACGCCTGCGGTGAGCACCTCGACGGTCACCCGGTCCCGTCGACACCGCCGCCGAGTTTCGACCTGGCGGATAATCTGGAGACACTCGAGCGACTCGAGCCGCTGGCGCCCGACCGCATCCTCTACGGGCACTTCGGCGTCGGGACAGACGGCAGCGAGTTGCTCGAGACGTACCGCCGCGAGCTGCCGGCGTGGGTCGACCGGATCGACGCGGGCCGTGACGAGCACGGCGACGACCCCGCGGCCATCGCCGCGGACCTGCCCGAGAAGTGGGAGTCGCCGACACTCGAGCGGGACGTCCAGGGCGTCCTGCTGAGCCTGTGACGCAGGCGACTACCGGGGGTTCCGGTGGCTCGCACACCCTTGGGCGACGACGCAGCCTCGGCGCGTCGACGGGGCGGTCACCGGCCGCTCCCGCCGAACCCGGCGGGCTAGTTCACCGTTCGGACCGACGTCTCCAGTGCGGTGTCGGGGCGCATCGTCACGCCGAGCCGAAAGTCCAGGTCGGCGGTCGTCGTCTCGATGTCGTACTGCTGGAGGACGTGTGCCAGCGTGAACTGTGCCTCGGTCAGTGCGATCTGCCGGCCGATACAGACCCGGGGGCCACTCCCGAACGGGAAGTACGAATCCTGGCCCCGGGAGGCCGACCCGCCCCAGCGCTCGGGTCTGAACGCCTGTGGGTCCTCCCAGGCGTCCCGGTCGCGGTGGTGGGCGTACGGCGACAGCATCAGCAGTTCCTCCTCGTCGAGGTCGGTCCCGGCCAGCCGGAGCGGCCTGCGCGCCTCCCGTGGGATGTTCCAGGCCGGCGGCGTCAGCCGGAGTGTCTCCCGGACGACCTGCTCGATGTAGGTGAGGTCGTTCAGGTCGTCCCAGCCGGGCCGGTCACCGCCGAGGACGGCGGTCGCCTCCTCCCGGACCCGCCGTCGGGCCTCGGGGTTCCGGGACAGCCAGTAGAACGCGTAGGTCAGGGTGAGCGCCGTGGTCTCCTGGCCAGCGGTCATAAAGAGGACGGCCTCGTCGACGAGTTCGTCGTCGGCGAGTGTGACCTCGGGGTCCTGTTTGGCCTCGACCAGCGCCGTGAGCATATTCTGGGGCGGGTCGGGCTGTTCGCGGTGGTATGCGACGAACTCGCCGGCAACCGTATCCAGTAGGTCGTTTGCCGCCTCGAGGTCGTCGCTGGGCCCGGTTTGCAGCGCGTCGGGAACGAGGAAGTCGAGGATGCCGAACTCGGTTTCCCGGCCGAGCACCTCCAGTGCCTCCCGGACGCGGCGTCCCCGCTCTCGGGTCGTGTCCTGGTCGAACAGCGACTGGGTGATCACCCGCATCGTGATGACCGACATCTCCTCGTAGAGGTCGACCGCCCCCTCCGCCGGCCAGTCGGCGAGCACGTCGTCGACGGTTCGCCCCGCGATATCGGCGTAGTCGGCCAACTGTGCGCCGACGAACGTCGGCTCGAGGACCTCCCGCTGTGCCTCCCAGAGCTGGCCGTCACTGGAGAGTAGCCCCTCCCGGCGCTGGGCCTGTTCGGAGCCCTGTGGCCGGCGGAACCGGTCGCGGTCGGCCAGAACCTCGTGGACTAGCTCGGCGTCGGTGACGACCGTCACAGGACGGTTCCCCGGCGGGTCGACCCGGACCAGGGGATACTGCCCACCGTAGGCGTTCTGAATACCGGCCAGATACCTGAGCGGGTCCCGCGCCAAGCGGTGCACGCTGCCGACAACCGGGAGGCCCGGAGGCCTGTGTACGTCTGCCGTCATTGGGTCACTACCATCTGAAGGTACTCCGTATACAAAAGGCCAGCCCAATCCACCGCCTCCGCAGGGTCGCTCGCTACTGCGCTGTCGCCCACCGTCACACGGTCGCCGCCGGCGCTCAACGCCGTCTCGGTGCGCGGGGGGACAACGCACGACGGGGGCACCAGCACACCCGGCGGCGACGACTGCGTCGCCCGTGTGACAGCATCTTCCACCCTGTGTGTTCCCTGCCGACCGTATTTTCGTATCGGTGCGGAACGACGCTTGAGCAGGATGTCGTCGAACACCTACACGGTTGATCACGAACTGAGCGATGCCGGCGCGAATGTCCACCACGTCTGGGACAACAGCCTCGACCCTGTCCGCACTGTGGAGCCCGGTGAGGTCGTCCGCTTCGAGTGTCGTGACGCACTCGACGGGCAGGTCGGGCCCGACTCGACGGCCGAGGACCTGGCGAGTGCGAGTTTCGACCCGGTGCATCCGCTGACCGGGCCGGTCGCGGTCGAGGGCGCCACACCCGGTGACGTCCTCGCGGTCGACCTCCTGGACTTCGAGCACAGAGGCTGGGGGTTTACCGGATTCATGCCCGGCGAGACGGGGCTGGGGCTACTGCCGGCCGAGTTCCCCGACGCCGGCCTCCACGTCTGGGACCTGGCGGACGGCGTTGCTCACTTCGTCGACGGGACCGAGATACCGCTTGATATGTTCCCGGGCATCGCGGGCGTCGCGCCAGGGGCGGAGGGCGAACACGACACGCTCCCGCCACGGGATGTCGGCGGGAACACCGACGTCAAACACATGACCGCGGGGTCGACAGTGTACGTCCCGGTCGAGACCGAGGGGGCACTGTTCTCGACCGGCGACTGTCACGCCGCACAGGGTGACGGCGAGGTCTGTGTGACCGGTATCGAGGCGCCGATGTTCGTCACGGCCCGGTTCGACGTCCGGACGGACATGGACATCGAGCAACCACAGCTCGAAACCTCGGGGCCGTTCACCCCGACCGGGCAGGACGAGCCGATGTACGCGACGACGGGCATCGACGACGACCTGATGGAGGCGACAAAGAGGGCCACCCGTCACATGGTCGACCACCTCCACGACCGCCGGGGCCTGACCCGCGGGGAGGCGTATATCCACCCGGTCACGATTCGTTCAAGATTCGGTCGGCAGGAACGGGTGTGACACGCCTTCGAACGCCCACTCATACTGCCGGACAGAAGTACGTGAAGACCGGTGTCGTGCAGTGGCCCGAAATCCTGCAGTTTCGGCCCTCTCCGTCGGACGTGGGGTGCGAAATGTTCTGTCCGACAGTATCAGTCCACGTC
>CAZQZE010000278.1:0-3194 GCA_964597715.1 uncultured Halobacteriales archaeon | reverse complement strand
ATTCAGGCGGCCGACCGCGCGCTCGAGGACACCTACGAGGAGCCGATGAGCCTCGGCGAGTACGTCGACACGCTGTTCGAGCAGCCGGAGCTGGCCGCCCACGCCTCGAAGTACCTGCTGGAGGCCATCGAGGACGCCGGCACCCGGACCGTCATCGAGGAGGGCGAGGAGAAGACCCGGTATCGCTTCTTCGACGACCCGCACAACGACGGCGAACACGCCATCCTCGGCAACACGGACGTGCTCAACGGGCTGGTCGACGACCTCCGGTCGATCGCCGCCGGCCGCGGCAAGGAGGAGAAGATCATCTGGGTCGACGGCCCCACGGCCACCGGAAAGTCGGAGCTCAAGCGGTGTCTGATCAACGGGCTCCGCGAGTACTCGAAGACCGAACAGGGCCGACGGTACACCGTCGAGTGGAACGTCGCCGGTGCCGGTGACTCGCCCGGGCTCACCTACGGCGGGGACGGGGCGGCACCCGACGAGGACGACTGGTACGAGAGCCCGGTCCAGTCACACCCGCTGTCGGTGTTTCCCCCGGAGGTCCGGGAGGAGGCCCTCGCCGAACTCAACACCGCCTCGGGGGACCACATCCCGGTGCGACTCGAGACGGACCTTGACCCGTTCTCCCGGGAGGCCTACGAACACCTCGAGGAGCAGTACCGCCGGCAGGGTGTCGAGGACCTGTTCTCGACGGTGACGGACCCGAAACACCTCCGTGTGAAGAACTTCGTCGTCGACATCGGCCGAGGAATCGGGGTGCTCCACAGCGAGGACGAGGGTCCGCCAAAGGAGCGGCTCGTCGGGTCGTGGATGAACGGAATGCTCCGGGAACTGGGCTCGCGCGGCCGGAAAAACCCACAGGCGTTCTCGTACGACGGTGTCCTCTCACAGGGGAACGGTCTCCTCACCATCGTCGAGGACGCCGCCCAGCACGCCGACCTGTTGCAGAAGCTCCTGAACGTCCCCGACGAGGGACACGTCAAACTCGACAAAGGGATCGGGATGGACGTCGACACGCAGATGATGATCATCTCGAATCCGGACCTCGAGGCGACGCTCAACCAGCACGCCGACCGGGAGGGACAGGACCCGCTGAAGGCGCTGAAGCGCCGGCTCGACAAGTGGGAGTTTCGCTACCTGACGAACCTCTCGCTCGAGGCCGAACTGCTCCGGCGGGAGCTGACAAACGAGATGCCGGTCTGGAAGGCTGACTCGTGGGACGAACTCGAAACGTGGATCCGCGAGCCGCTACGGGTCGACGTCCGTGATGACGACGATGTGGTGACCGAGCGAGAACTCGCCCCGCACGCGGTCGAGGCGGCGGCGCTGTACAGCGTCGTCACTCGGCTGGACGCCGGTGACATCCCGGGGGGGCTGGACCTGGTGGACAAGGCGCTGTTGTTCGACCGCGGCTACCTCCAGGAGGGTGACGAGCGCGTCGACATCGACGACTTCGACTTCGGCGACGGCGGGAACGACGGCGATGGCGGGATCCCCGTCACGTTCACCCGCGACGTCATCGCCGACCTCCTCAACAGGGAGTCCGACCGGTTCCACGAGGACCTCGCCGTCGAGCGGGTGATCATGCCCCGTGACGTCCTGAACACGATGGCCGACGACCTGGCGACCGCGCCGGTGTTCTCGAACACGGAGGCCGCGGAGTTCGAGGAGCGGGTGGTCCCGGTCAAAAACTACATCTTCAGCCGCCAGGAGGAGGACGTTCTGGACGCCATGATGCGCGAAAAGCGGGTCGACGAGGAGACCGTCGAGGAGTACGTCGAACAGGTCTACGCGTGGGCCGAGGACGAGCAGATCGAGAACGACCGCGGGGAGTACGTCGACCCCGACCCGTTGAGGATGAAGGTCTTCGAGGTGGAACACCTCGGCCGGTTCTCCGACGAGGACTACGCGGGTAACGAGCCCTCGGACCCGGTCAGGGGGTTCCGGACCGAGAAGGTCATCACCGCCCTGAACCGTCACGCGTGGTACAACCGCGACGAGGACTTCTCGGTGAGCAACGTCAACCCGAAGGAGATCCCCGTCATCAGGACCGTCCTCGGCAGCCACGACTGGGACGATGTCCGGCGGACGTTCGAGGACTTCGACCCCCGACAGTGGGACAACCCGCCGTCGGGCACACAGACGGCCGACCTGAAGGAGTCGACACTCCGGAACCTCCAGGAGATGTACGATTACAGCGAGGCCTCCGCGGAGCTGACGAGCAGACACGTTATGAGCCAGGTGAGCTACAAATGGGACTGAGAGGTGAGACACGATGGGACTGAGAGACGACCTCGAGCGGTACCGAGAGGTCGGCGAGAACCGCCGCCAGGACCTGGCGGAGTTTATCCAGTACGGCGACATGGGCGGGAGCCAGCAGGGCTCGGTCCGGATCCCGATCAAGATCGTCGACCTCCCCGAGTTCGAGTACGACCAGCGCGACATGGGCGGGGTCGGTCAGGGGGACGGTGACACCCCACAGCCCGGCGAGCCGGTCGGCGAACCCGAGGACGGCGACGAGGACGGCGACCCCGGCGAGGAGGGCGGCGAGCACGAGTACTACGAGATGGACCCCGAGGAGTTCGCCGAGGAACTCGACGAGGAACTCGGGCTGGACCTGGACCCGAAGGGCAAGCAGGTCATCGAGGAGAAGGAGGGTGACTTCACGGATATCACCCGGACCGGCCCCACCTCCACGCTCGACTTCGAGCGGCTGTTCAAACAGGGGCTCAAGCGCAAGCTCGCGATGGACTTCGACCGCGACTACGTCCGGGAGGCGCTGAAGGTCGACGGCTGGGGCCCCGAGACGGTCTTCGAGTGGGCTCGCACCGACGAGAACCTCCCGGTCTCCCGGCCCTGGGTCGAGGAGGCCTACGCCGAGATCCCCGACGGGGAGAAGACGGTCTGGGAGAGTCTCGAGGAGATGCAGGAGAGCACCGACCGGGTCGACACGGCCCAGCGTATCCGCCGGGAAGGGGTCGACCAGATCCCCTTCCGCCGGGAGGACGAGCGCTTTCGCTACCCCGAGGTCGTCGAGGAGCGCGAGAAGAACGTGGTCGTGGTCAACATCCGCGACGTCTCCGGGTCGATGCGCCAGAAGAAACGCGAGCTGGTCGAGCGGACGTTCACGCCGCTTGACTGGTATCTCCAGGGCAAGTACGACAACGCCGAGTTCGTCTACATCGCCCACG
>CAZQZE010000277.1:0-3197 GCA_964597715.1 uncultured Halobacteriales archaeon | reverse complement strand
CGCTGAACCCCTTCCGGCTCGAGGGGCAGAAGACCATCCGGCTCGAGGTCCTAGAGTAGTTCCACCGGGAGGACGGGTGTTACCCGGACCGGATCGTTCTCCCGGTGGGCAACGCCGGTAACACCGCGGCACTGTACAAGTGTTTTCGGGAGTTGGTGCGAAGCGGCGCGCTCACCGAGGCGGAGGTCCCCGCGCTGACGGGCGTCCAGGCCGCGGGGTCCGCGCCGATGGTCGAGGCCATCGAGCACGGCTGGGAGGAGACCGAACGCTGGGAGGAGGTCGAGACAAAGGCAACGGCGATCCGGATCGGCAACCCTGTCAACGCCCCGAAGGCGCTGCCGGGGATCCGGGCGACCGACGGGACCGCCGTTGCCGTCACCGACGACGCCATCCAGACCGCCCAGCGCGACCTGGCAGAGGAGGGCGTCGGCGTCGAGCCGGCCTCCGCCGCCTCTATCGCCGGTGTGCGAAAGCTCCGCGGGGAGGGTGTCGTGTCCGCCGACGAGCAGGTTGTCTGCCTCACAACCGGTCACCTGCTGAAAGACCCGGCCGCGGCCGTCGAGGCCGGTACCGAGCCCGAGCCCGTGCCCGGGGACACCGAGGGCGTGCTCGCCCACCTGGGTGACTGAGGCCCCGCGGCGGGGGCGGAGTCACCGGGGGTCGTCTGGTTTTGTGTCCGGCCCGTCTGCCCCGGCCGGCCGGTCCGGGTTCGCCTGCTCCGCTGTGCCCTCCGTCCCGCTGTCCTCCTCCGTCCCGTCGTCGTCGGCCGGTTCGCCGGTCATACCACCGCGGGCGGGGTGGTCGGGGACCGGCATGAACGCCTTCGCGATGTAGTCGAGGATCCGGTCGCGCAGTCCCATACCGGATGTAAGGGGTCCTGCCGAATATGTCCCGGGGGTCCGCCGGTCCGCCCCGCAGGGCTCGTCACCCGGTCGGTCGGGCCCAGTGCCGCTCGGAGGCGGTGTCCTGTAGCACGTGACACAGGGACGGGCACCAGGCCGCGTCCGTGCCCGGCTCAGGCCCCGTTGTCGAGCGAGATGTACGTGGTTTGCATGACTCGCTCGTCGGTCTCGAGTTCCGCGAGCACCTCGTCGGGGACCGGCTGGTCGAGGTTGTACACCGACAGCGCCTCGCCGCCGATGGTCTCGCGGCCGTTGAACATCCCGGCGATGTTGAGGTCGTACTCGCCCAGGACGGTGCCGATGAAGCCGATGACGCCCGGGCTGTCCTCGTTGCGGACCGCGAGCATGTGGCCGTGGGGGATGGCGTCGATCCGGTAGTCGTCGATCCGGACGATACGGGCGTCTCCGCCGGCAAACTGGGTGCCACAGACGCTGACCTCGCGGTCCTCGTCGCCGACTGTCACCGTAACCAGCGACTGGAAGTCCTCGGACTGGCGGGTCTTTGTCTCGGTGACATCGATCCCCCGCTCCTCGGCGATCCCCGGGGCGTTGACCGCGTTTGCCTGCCACTCGAGGGGCTGGAAGACCCCCTTCAGCGCCGACGCCGTGACCAGGTCGACGTCCTCCTCGGCAACCTCGCCGGCGTAGGCGACCTCGATGCGCTCGACGCGGTCGTCGAACATCTGGACGGCGATCTTGGCAGCGGTCTCCGCGAGCCCGATGTAGGGCTCGATGGCAGGAAAGGCGCTCTCGTCGACCGAGGGGGCGTTCAACGCGTTCGCCACGGGTTCGTCCTCGAAGGCGGCGAGCACCTGCTCGGCCGTCGAGACGGCGACGTTCTCCTGGGCGGCCTCCGTCGACGCGCCCAGGTGGGGTGTGACGATCACGTCGTCGACCGAGAGCAGGGGGCTATCCGGCGAAACGGGTTCCTCGGCGAAGACGTCCACGGCTGCCCCCTTTAGTGGGCCGTCGTCGACGGCTGCCGCGAGGGCTCTCTCGTCGACGATCCCCCCGCGGGCGCAGTTGACCACGTACCCGTCCCCGAGTTTGGCGAGTTCCGCCTCGCCGACCATGTTCTCGGTCTCGCTGGTCAGAGGCGTGTGGATCGTGAGGAAGTCGGCCCGCTCCAGGCAGGCGTCGAGGTCGTCGACCAGTTCGGCGCCGAACTGTTCGGCACGCTCCTCGCTGATGTAGGGGTCAAAGACCACCAGGTCGGTCCCCAGCGAGGCCAGCCGCTTGCCGACCTCCTGGCCGACGCGGCCAAAGCCCACGATGCCGAGGGTCTTGTTGTTGACCTCCGTCCCGAGAAAGTCACCCTTTGCCCACTCGCCGTCGGTGAGGCGGTTGTGGGCCTGGGGGATCGACCGGGCGGTCGCAAAGGCCATCGCGACGGTGTGCTCGGCGGCGGCCCGGACGTTGCCCTCCGGGGCGTTGGCGACGATGACACCGTGTTCGGTGGCGGCGTCGATATCGATGTTGTCGACCCCGATGCCGGCCCGGCCGACGATCACCAGGTCGGGGGCCGCCTCGAGGAGTGCGGCGTCGACGGTGGTGCCCGACCGGACGACCAGTGCGTTGGCGTCCGCGACCGCCTCGTGGAGCGCCGCCCCCTCGACATCGTAGGCCGTCTCTACCTCGTGGCCGGCTGTCCGGAGCCGGTCGATGCCCGCGTCGGCGATGGGGTCGGTGACGAGTGTCCTCATACCCAGGAGAGTCAGCGGCCGGTAAAAACGGTTGTCTTTAGCGCACGCGGGGCTGTGCGGTAGCCGGCAGGAGCGGCGGGGCTACCGCCAGGCCGGAAGCGAGGCGGCGTCGTCGAGCGGCAGTGTGAGATAGGCGTCGTCCCGGCTGATATCGGCGACCACGAGTGTCTCTACCGGGCCCTCCTCGACAGCGGCCATTACTTCCGCGTCGGTTTCCACCGCCGACGCCGGAATAGTGTCCGGCTCCATGTGTGTCAACATGTGACATTCATATATAATTCCTCCGGAACGCCGCGGCGGTGACCGCCGGAGAGCGCGCAGACGGGTGGTCGGCTCACTGACACCCGTGTGTGGTGGTTGGCCGGCTCGCCAAAGTGTAAGGACTTAGTGGGTGCGGCGTCGAATGGAGGCAATATGAACGTCGCAGACGTCATGACCGCCCGGGCCGATACCGTGACGGTAGAGGTACCGGGCACCCGCGACGACGTGCTCGAGTACCTACAGGGCGGGTCGTTTTCCTCGGTCCCCGTCCTCAAAGACGGCGCGGACGGCGAGGAGTACCGCGGGCTGGTCACCCGGGACGCCCTCATCG
>CAZQZE010000276.1:0-3207 GCA_964597715.1 uncultured Halobacteriales archaeon | reverse complement strand
ACCAGTGTCGGCACTGCGGCGGGACCTTCTGTGCCGAACACCGGCTGCCCGAGGCACACAGCTGTCCCGGGCTGGCGGAGTGGGGTGACCCCGGTGACGGTGTCTTCGACTCGGGCTTCGACGACTCCGTGGCGACCGAGGAGGACAGCGGGCTGCTCGGCGGCCGGGTCAACACCGGTGTCGGCGGCCCACTGAGCTACTTTCGCGGGAATATGACCTTCGCCTTTCTGGGGGTGATGTGGGTCACCTTTGCCGTCCAGCTCGTCTTCCAGGTTGCGACCGGGCTCTACCCGCTCTCGGGGGTGACGATCAACGCCAACCCCGAGGCCTACCGGCTCTACAGCGCGATATTCACGCTCTCGCCGGCTCACCCGGAGTACGTCTGGACGTGGGTCACCTCGATTTTCTCACACGGCGGGTTCGCCCACATCGCAATCAACAGTATCGTGGTCTACTTTTTCGGCCGGCTGGTCGAGGACTACATCGGGTCGAAGGCCTTTGCGGGCCTGTTTCTCGTCAGCGGCGCGGTCGCGGGCCTCGGGCAGGTCGGCGTCCAGATCATCCAGATTGGGTTTATACCTGGGTCGATCTTCGAGGCGATCAACGCCGGCGGGGCCGGCGTCCTCGGCGCCAGCGGGGCGGCACTCGCCGTCATGGCCGTGTTGACCGTCTTCAACCCCGGGCTACGGGTCTACCTGTACTTTCTCATTCCTGTCCCGCTGTGGCTGCTCACGGCGGGGTACACCGCGATCACCGTCCTCGCCATCGTCGGCGGCGGGGTCGGCTCCGGCGGCGTTGCACAGGTCGCCCACCTACTCGGACTGGTTATCGGGCTGGCCTACGGCTACCGGGTCCGCGACCGCGTCAGGGTCCCCCGCCAGCTCCAGTTTGGCGGTCCGGGCGGTCCGGGGGGTGGGCCGGGCGGTCCTGGCGGCCCGGGTGGCCGGGGACGCGGCCCGTTCTGATGGACCTCGCCCGTCCTCACGTTCTGCCGGACGCCGACCGCTCGCGCGAGGAGATGGAGACCCTCCAGCACGAACTCGCGGACGAGGCTGTCTTTACCGACGATATAGGCGGAGACACCGGGAGCCTCGGCACACACAGCGGCCCGCCCGTCGCCGGGGTCGACCAGGCCTTTCGCGCCGGCGACACGGAGGAGGCGGTGAGTGCGGCCGTGCTCGTCCGGGACGAACGGGTCGTCGAGCGGGCCAGCGCCGTCCGCGAGGCCGCAATCCCCTACATCCCCGGGTTGCTCTCCTTCCGGGAGGGGGAGGCGGTGCTCGCCGCGTTGGGGGCGCTGTCGGGCGAGCCGGCGGTGACGCTCGTCGACGGGAGCGGTCGGGTCCACTTCCGGGAGGCCGGCCTCGCCACGCACGTCGGCGTCGCGCTCGAAACGCCGACCGTCGGCGTCGCAAAGAGCCTCCTCTGTGGGCAGCCTCGCCGGTCGGTCGAGGGTCTCGAGACGGGTGACCGGGTCGCCATCGAGGCCGACAACGAGGTGAGCGCACCCGACGGGACGGTCATCGGCTACGCGGTCCAGACCCGGCAGTTCGACTCGCCAAACCGGCATATCAACCCTGTCTACGTCAGCCCCGGTCACCGGGTGAGTGCGGCGACAGCCGCCGATATCGTCCTCGCGTGCACCGCGGGCTACAAGCTGCCCGAGCCAACCCGGCTGGCCGACGCCGCCGCCGCCGACCTGCGGTGAGCGAGGGTTGTCGGCACGCGACCGCCGATAGTTAACTGTCCCGCCGTCGTCGAGTCACGTATGCAGGAGACGGCCCTGATCACCGGCTGTTCGTCGGGGATCGGACGCGCGACCGCAGAGCTGTTCGCCGAGGAAGGGTGGACCGTCTACGCGACCAGCCGCGACCCGGCCGATATCGCCGCCCTGGCCGAGGCGGGCTGTGAGACGGCCGAACTCGACGTGACCGACCCCGCTGGGGTCGAGCGGGTCCGTGACCGGATACTCGAGGAGACCGGCCGGGTCGACTGTCTTGTCAACAACGCCGGCTACGCCCAGTACGGCCCCGTCGAGGACGTTCCGACCGACCACCTCCACGAGCAGTACGACGTCAACGTCTACGGCCCCCACCGGATGGTCCGGGCGGTCCTGCCGGCCATGCGCGAGCAGGGCGAGGGGACGGTCATCAATATCTCGAGTGTCAGCGGCCGGGTCTCGGCGCCGGGTTACGGCGCCTACGCGGGCTCGAAGTTCGCACTCGAGGCGATGAGCGACGCCCTCCGTGCCGAGGTTGAGTCGCTGGGGGTCGAGGTGGTGCTGGTCGAGCCCGGCCCCGTCGAGACCGGGTTTCAGGAGCGGGCAGCCGAGAGTCTCGAGCAGACGGAGACCCGGCCGGAGTACGAGTGGGTGTACAGCTTCTTCGAGGACCGCGGGGCCGTCGACGCGGACTCGCTGTTCGCGGTCGGGCCCGAAGCAGTGGCCACGACCATCCACGACGCCGCGAGCGTCGCCGACCCCGACCCACGGTACCCCGTCGGCCAGGCCGCCCGGGCCATACTGCTCGCGCGCTTTCTCCCCCACCGGCTCCGGGACGCCGTCTACGGGCTGGTCAGCCGGCTGCCCTAGTCCAGGCAGGCCGCCACGACATCGAGTAGCGCCTCGCCGCGGACCTCCTCGGCCAGGAGCGGGACCCGGCGGACGTCGTAGGCCCGAAAGAGGTCCTGCGAGGCCGCCAGCGCGCGCTGCTGGACCTCCCACCGACGGGCACAGAACGCACAGTCGGTGTGATTTGGCGCGACCAGCGCGTCGCTGGCGTCGGCATCGAGCCCGGTCACCTCCGCAGGGTCCTGCATGACACGGTTGACGACGACAGTCCCCACGGGGACCCCGAACTCCGCGAGCCGGTCGAGTAGCCGCTCCGACTCGCGGACGCTCAGCTCCTCGGGGACCATCACGACACGAAAGTCCGTCTTTGCGGGGTCACGCAACAACACCCGTAGTTCCTCGACCCGGTCGGCAAAGTCCCGGAGCCCGTCGACCCCCTCTTCCCCGTCGTCGCCGCCGAGCAACCCCCCGAGCATCCCGCCCATCCGCTCGCGGAGGGTGACCAGCCGGCCGACCATCGAGTCGAGCATCTCGGGGAGTTCGAGCAGCCGGAGCGTGTGCCCGGTCGGGGCGGTGTCGACGACCACGCGCTCGAACCGGGGGTCATCGAGGTACTCCATCAGCAGCCGGATGGCGGC